>CAYVGA010000043.1:0-15656 GCA_964449855.1 uncultured Lachnobacterium sp. | reverse complement strand
CCTGAGTTAATTCCTGATAAACGAATTGCCATAATCTACTCCTTTCCGGATTAACGCTTTTCGTCAACCATTAATCCTGCCATTTCCCACACTCTTGCAATCATGTCAAGCGTTTTGTCTGGTGGGAATTCTTTGATTACATCTTTTGTCTGTTTGTCTACAATTTTAATTGTTACACGGTTGGTGTCTTCATGGATACCAAATACCGCTTCTGAATTATTTGCCTTACGGTTGATTTCTTCTACCGCACGCTTAATCTGTGCTTTCTGTGCTTCCGAACTGCCTGGTTCCGGATTACTACCTGCACCTTCACCGCTTGTTCCCTTTGTATTCATTGCCATCGTATCTTTTGCGATCGCTTCCGATACCTGTGGCACTTCTGCTTCCTGCAATTTCTGTGCAGATTCTGCCCTTACTTCCGGTGCAGATACACTTGCCTGATAGCTCATGCCCGCACCTTTGATTGCTTCAATTCCCATATACTACACCTCCATGTGTTTGCTTTTACATAAATTCCTTTAATGCATCCAGACCCTCCGGACTGAAAGATGCTTTGTTTTCTTCCTGAATCTGTAAATATACTTCTTTACGGTAAATCGGTACATCCTTTGGTGCTGAGATACCGATTTTCACCTGATCACCACGTACATCCAAAACTGTGATTTCTACGTTGTTGTTTACCATAATGGCTTCGCCTTTTTTTCTAGTTAATGCCAGCATCTCTTATTCACCTGCCTTTTCCTGATTGCCCTTAAGCAGGTCATATACTCTGAATTTTACCGGATAATCATCTTCTGTGATAATCTGTGCACCTTTGTTTGTTGCCATATTGATGATGATAGGTGCTTTTAAATTGATAGAGAAGTCTTCTACTTTCTTTGGAACAGTTACAGTTACCAAAATATATGTATCTTCCTCTGTCATCGCTCCTAATGGTGTGATAATTTCTTCGTTTACGGATGGCTTATAGTCTTCTTTTAATGACATTGGATCTGTCACCGGGAATGCTACATCTCCGTCATCCATTGACTGGAGCCACATAATTTTAAATTTCTTTTCTTTTTTCTCTTCATCAAAAATTAATGCAAAGTGTGTTAGGTTTGGGAAGCCAATCATTCCTTTTTCCATTGTGATGATTTTATCATCTGCAATGTCAATGTTCCCAAATAATCTTGTTACTGCCTTCATGGTATTCCTCCTTCGTCTCCGACGATATGTTATAAATTAAATATACTGCAATAAATTGCTTTCATTCAGCTTGCCTGCTGCAGTAAGTGATGATGTATAAGCATTATAAGCTGCATAATAGTCAATAATAACGTCTGAAATCTCTCTGTCTTCGTTGTTGGACTTGAGTTCCTCAATCGTTGTCTGCTGGCTTTCTATACGTGTCTGTATGAGTGATAAGCTGTTTTGTTTACTTCCCACATCAATAATAGCAGTATTTACTTTTTCCATATATCCATTGAAACGTCCAATATACTCTTCAAATGTTTTCTGGAAGTTATCGTCCGCATAATCTGCTTCTTTCTTCGCTGCCTCTAAATAACCATTAATCAGCTCCTGTGAACGTTCATCCTGATACTGTGCTTCATTTAACATATTTTCAAGCTTTTCCACCTTGTTTTCGGCATCAATGGAACGCTGTGCTACATTCATCAATTCTTCTATGTCTCTTAATATTTCCGTGCCAAAAACGTTCTCTGCCTGTGTATTGATTGTGGTTGTTGTGCTGGTCGCAGTTGCATACTTAATACTCTGGTCTTCTTTTGTATAGCTGACATGCTTGCTCACATCATTATCTGAAACATCTCTACAGTCATAGTAATAATATGGTTTCGCTTCGCCTGCATCAAATCCTTTTTTGGTATATTTTACATCAATTGTTGCATAGTTATCAGAGATGTCATCCGCTACCTGCTTGCCAAAGATAATGTCCCCTGTCTTTGCAATGAAAACAACTTCATCATCACCAACAACTCTTCCCTGATTTGCTTCTTCCCACTCGCTCTCTGTCTCATAGGTTTTCAACGTGTAGTTTACATTCTGTGTATTGCCTTCTTTATCTACATAACTGATATCAAAGCTTTCTACATCTACTTCGCCATTATATGCCAAACGTACTCTTTCATAAGCGTTTTCTTTTACCTTGGTCTCACATGCTGTTGTATTGTCTGTGATTGCTTCCGGAATCTGTACTTCCCCTGTATAATAGCGCTTTTCTTCTAACTCATTGTACTTGAAACTCTGCTCAATTTCAAATGTTGTTTCCGGCTCATCATTCTGGAATGTAAGGGTATCTGCAGTTCTATAGCCTGTAAATACACTCTTACCAGCATAATCTGCATTGCCTTCGGAATAGACCTGTTCAGAAAGTGCTTTCAATGCTTCCAAAATTGTCTGACGGTCTTCACTGTTTAAAGAATCGGAAGAACCATTTACACAACGGGTACGGATATCGGTCAACAGGTCTTTCATATTGGTTAATGCATTTTCCGTTATATTCATCCATGCAATTGCATCCGGAATGTTATTGTCTGCATACTGAGTGATCTGACTCATTGTAGTAGAAAGACGAAGGGAACGAATCGCGATAACCGGGTTCTCGGATGCCTTTGAGATTTTCTTCTGTGTAGTCATCTGGGTATTGTATTTGTCTACAAGCAATTTATTGGAATTGATATTTCCTTTTGTATTGCCCAGTATCATATTATTTGTAATTCGCATATTTCCTCCTAACGACTTTCTCGTCTACTCAATTTTTATCCTGCTCACCTCTGTCTCTAGCATATATTTATTTTTGTTTTCCAAAATAAGTATATGCTAGAGGCAGCTTTAGCTACTTCTAGCATATATATCGGCATGACTTCCTATTAAGTTAACCCTGTTTCGTTAATTAATTTATCATAAATTTCAGCAAGTACGCTGATTACCTTTGAAGAAAGGTTATATGCGTTCTGGAATTTTACAAGGTTTAATGCCTCTTCGTCTTCGTCTACTCCGGATATGGAGCTTCTTTGTGTTGTGATAACACTACTCATGTTATAATAATTCTCATAGTAAACGGTATTTTTTTCGGTATCTACCGCAATATCGGATACCATTCTTTCCAAGAAAGAACCTGCGTTATCTCCACGGTAAACGATAGTCTCTTCTTGAAGCTTCAGCATTTCTGTTACCAATTCGTATGCATCTTTACCATTGGTGATATCCTTGGTTGTTGCAAAGTAGCCCGGATCGGAAATCGATGTCTGATTTACCGTTGCATTTAATGCTGTAAGACGGTGATATCCATCCGAATCAGAAGAAATCGTTGTAGGTGTAGCAATCGGATTTCCTTCTGCATCTACATCTCCCCATCCATCGAAGTCAAATATCTGACCGGTTGGAGATTCTCCTACGAAGAATGCCCCCATCTGTTTTCCATCTAAGGTCTGTCCCTGTTTCTGAATGTCATTGAACATTTCCGTAAAGTTACGCAGGAATTCGTTGAACTGCGCCATATAGTATGGAACACCCATCGCATCCACGCTCTTTCCTACAACGGTATCCTTTCCAATAATAACCCCCATCTGGCTTTCCGGTATTTCTTCGTCCAAATGGAATGTCACATTTACAAGATTTCCGTCTGCATCCACCTCTGCTTCCCAGCTCGTATAGGTATATACTCTGCTGCCCGCAGTAATGCTTCCTTTGGAAGGAATATTCAACGCATTTATATTTTTGTTGGAAAGTTCACTAATTGTAATACTTCCGCCTTTGCCGCCTTCCTCTCCTGCTACCGCAGCGGATACCGTTCCTTTTAAGGATTCGGCATTATTTCCGTCTCGTAAATCAAAAAGGGCTTTTAAGCTTCCACCGGATGTACCATTTGTTGCCGCAAACTCTCCATCCGTATCCTTCCATTTAATCTCATACAAACCGTCTGCATCAGACTGATTGTTTTTATACTTATCTGAAACACAGACAAGCGTTCTGTAATTATTACCATCTACCAGCATCTGTCCATTTATAAATACCGTAAAGTTTGTGCCGCCCAAATCTGCACCATTGGTATTCTTTACAGGAGTTTCTTCCGTGGTTACAGCCACAATATTTGATAATTCATCCAAGAGCAATGCACGTTCATCGCGAAGTTCATTTGCATAACCGCCTCGTACTTCTATCTGGTTAATCTCTTTATTTAAAAGAGCAATTTTTTCTCCGATTGCATTGATATTGGATACACTGTTATAAATTTCTTCGTTTACATCTTTCTGCAACGATTCTAACGAGCCTGCTACGGAATTGAAGTAGGTACAAAGGTTATCTGCACGATAAATAAACTGGTTACGAACACTTGTGTCGCTTGCATTACCACCATTTAATGTATCCAGACCACTGAACATTGCCGAGAAAATGGTAGAAAAGCCCATGTCTACACCATTATCTTCAAAATATCCTTCTACCTGAGATAAATAATAAAGTTTTTCTTCAAAATATCCAAGTTTTGCATTGTTTTCCCAATATTTCGCGTCGTAGTAAAGGTCTCTTAACTGTTTGACCTCTGTCGCATCAACCCCTGCACCGCTACTGCCATAATTCGCAAATACACGAATGGCTGCACGCGCTTCCAAGGTTGTTTCCTGACGAGAATATCCTTTTTTTTGAACATTTGAAATATTATTTGCAGTTGTATTGAGTGCCGCCTGATATGATGCCAAAGCACTCGATGCAATATTCAATCCAAAAAACTGTGAAGGCATTTACTCACTCCTTTCATATATTAAGTTCTTAATCGTAACATAATTATATTCTCACGCACAAAACAACAAGTGTTTTGCACTGAACTCAATTGTTACATAATCATTATTTATTAAGCCATACTCGTTATAAGAAGTTCTGTCATCTGTGTCACAACGTTCATATAACGGCTGGCTGCATTATATGCTGCCTGATATCGAATCAATTTTGTCAATTCTTCATCGCTGGATACACCCAAAACCTGCTGACGGCTGTTTTCCAAAGCAAGCGTTGTTGCATTCAAAGTCTCTACCGATGATTTGTATACGTTTCCATCGGTTCCCATTTTGGAAATCATCTTATCATAGAATTCCTGGAAATTACATGGATACTGATCGGAAGGATCAATATGCATTCCCTGTTCTTCCCATACACCAAGCATTCTCTCTGCTGCTTTGAAGTCTACCGCACCATTTTCTGTATAAGCAGGGAAGTTGGTAATTACTTTTTTCAGATTGTCATTTACCTGTAAGTTTCCTAAACGGTAAAGAGTACTGTTTTCTCCCTCAACTTCCGGATTGTATACATAAAATGCCTTTCCCTCTTTGTTATAAGCAACCGTATAGCGTTCTACACCCATTCGCTGATAGATTTCCTGCGGTGGAAGAGAACCATCCTGACCTCTTGCACAGTTTACTTCGTCTAATATCTGTACCTGCTGTCCTACTGCATAAAGCACATTGCCATTTGCATCATAGAGGGATTCCTGCACTTCATATTCCACATTTGGACACATTGCGTCATTCACCGCTGTTACAATCTGATGCACCAAAAGATCGATCTGTGCCTGTGTTTCTATTACTACTTTGTCTTCAATTTTCTGATAGTTTTCAGCCGTTAACAAATCGGAATAGCTGCCAAATTTCTCTCCACGCATAACAAGTTTTGCCTTGAGACTTCCGACATCCGTATTCATTTCGGAAGAAATCGTCTGCTGTGTATCAAATACATTTACATATTGATTTCTTTCCGGACGGGAAAGATGTTCCCAGTATGGTGTAGACAAGCCTGTAATGCCTTCTGTCTTAATTCCCATCTTATTGCATCCATTTTCACTTACAAAATCTATGCCTCCGATTGTAAGATATATAAACCCTTCGCTATCTTCTCGCATATCCGCTTTTACATAAGTGCTCAACTCATCCAAAAGAAGATCTCTTTCATCACGAAGTGTCATAGCTGTTTCTTTTCCATTGGATTCTACTTTTTGAATTTCCAATCCTATTTCATAAATTCTCTGACCAATTTCATTGACACGTGCTACATCTTCCTGTATCTGCTGGTCAATGTTTTTCTGGTATTCTTTTAAGTCATTATACAATGTCTGCGCTCTGCTTAACATCAGCTCAGACTTCTGTAATACAAGATTCTGTGTTACAGAATCTGCAGGGGTCTTTGCGAGTTCCTGAAAGGATGTCCAAAGATCCTTTACGCTGGATTTGAATTCTGCACCATCCAATTCCTGCAGCAGATCCTCTACATAACCCACCGTTTCATAACATGTTTCATAAAATGCATTTCGCCCAGATTCCAATCGATATGCTTTGTCTATAAACTCATCTCTTACATGTACAACATCCGCAATCGTTGCACCCAGACCTGACTGCTGAGCGTTGGTTCTCAGGCTTGTTTCCTGCAGCATGTTATATGCATTATCTGAAAAAACAACCTGTTGACGTACATACCCTTTGGTATTTACGTTAGCCAGGTTGTTCGCGGTTGTATTTAATGCATTCTGGGCACCCTGCAAACCGGATGCTCCAATATATATACCACCAAATCCGTTTGCTGCCATATGCTCCTCCTATATACTTTTTCTTACTGTTTTGTGTCAAAACCACTGCCGCCAAGAAGCGCACCGGTATTCTGTGCATTTTTGTCGTAGTTGGCTGTTTCCGGAGCTTGACGTATACTTCTGAACAAAGTAATATCAAACTCCGTCAATTCAATTGCCTGCCTAAGCAGCATCTCATTCTGCTGATTCTTCATGTGAAGTCTTGTTGCCGTATCAATAAGACAATTTCTAGCGGTGAAAAGTTTTTCCCGTACCTGTGGCTGCGAAGACATATAACCAATCAATTTCGTTACGGTAAGGTCTTCTTTCTTTCCAAGTACCGTCTTGATATCATTTAAGAGCTGCATCTGCTTATTTCCATACGAAAGCAATTCATCACTTACCGACTTTTCCTGCTCCGTCAACTGTTCAAGAGCCGGGATATCGGCTCTTATCACAATATCCGCCTTCTTCTCTGCATATTCCAATAATACACTATATAGTTTTTCTTCTTCTACTAAAATACTTATGAGCTCATCAACTAAACTAGCCACCGTCTACCCTCTTATCTTCGATTTCTTTAAACTGCACCAAACATTCCTAACATTTTGTCCGCAAGAGCTTCTGTACTTACAGAATATGTTCCTGCCTGAATCTGTGCTTTTAGTCTTGCAATTTTGTCTTCACGTACGTCAGAAGCTTCTGATACTGCATTCTTCGCTGTCTGGTAATCGTAACCAGCTCGTGAGATAGATAATTGATCGCTACTCTTAGAAATTGCGTTTTCGCTCTTCTGAGTATTATTGTAGTTTGTCTGCACTCCGTAAAGTTGTGCGATCTGATTATATGCATCTATACGCATAACAGCATCTCCTTTCTTCCTTAGAATATCTCTCTCATCTCTTTTATCGGATATTCTTCACCTTTTCTTTATAGTAAAATTCATTTTTTCTAAAAAAATATTCGTATTGTTTTAGTTACTATATGTATCGGCAAATCTTAGTCACTTCTTAACCCATGAATTCTAAATTTTTTAAACCATAGTCAGTAGTTTGTATAAAGAATGATATGTTGTTTTAACCTCTTCTTTTGTAAGATTTACAAAACGATTGGTCATTTCCTCCGGAATCTTCGCTGCCTGATCTTTTAAAGCATCACCTTTTTCTGTAATCTGGATGATAAGATTTCGTTCATCTTCTTTACAGCGGTTTCTGGTAATATACCCCTTTGCTTCTAGTTTCTTTAACAATGGTGTCAATGTGCCTGAATCCAAATATAAAATACTGCCTAATTCTTTTACGTTAAGCTCTTCTTTTTCCCACAGAACCATCATTGTGATGTACTGCGTGTAGGTTAAATCCAATTCATCCAAAAACGGTTTGTATTTGCGAACCACTTCTTTTGCTGCTGCATAAAGTGGAAAACATAATTGATTTTCAAGTTTTAACTGTTCATATCCTTCTAACGACATTCCCTCTCGCCCCCATTGTATTCGACAATTAGTTTTGTCTTTAAACTATTTTATCTGCCCTCTAACCATAACATTTTTCATGAACGTGTTCAAGGTGTTTCATGTTTTTTAAAAATACAATATGATACACCCGTTACTGTTCACTCAGCAACAAAAAAACGCACCTCCGAAGAGATGCGTCTTTTATCATTATATTCATTTTACCATGTTAAACCGAAGTCAAGTTCATAGTAATTGCCATGTCCATCACGGTAAGCATACGCTTTGCCATTTTCATCTTTGAGGTGGTCCGGCATATATTTGTCTTTGTCGTAACCTGGTACGTCATTCGGGCTGATACATACGCCGTCTGGGTTTACTGCAAGAACTTCGTCTCCACGTGGAAGTGTGAATGGAAGTTTTCCTACCGGATTGAAACGTCCCTGAATAACGTCTAATACAGCCTGTGAATAGGTATCATAACCTGCAGTCAAAGCATCTGCAAATGGTTCAACATTACCAAGCATCCAAGCTAATGTAAAGTTTACGTTGATGATGACTTTACCATGGTTTGCACGAACGGTATCAGAAATGTATTCAATACGTCCAATGTTATGAAGTGTTGTTTCCCAATGTGTTTCTTCCATTGGACGGCATTTTTCATCTACGTCATGAACAACTTTGCCTTCACAGATATCTAATTCTAAGTAACCTTTTGTAGCATGGAAGTATTCACCGGAAGATGGATGTAACATAAGGATTGCGTAGTCTGCATCTTTTGGATCGTAAACGAGATTTACATCGTTTAACTGGCCACGGAATTCTACTGTCATCTTTTCTGCCATACGTGGGTCTTTGTGGAATACTTCTGCGTATACATTCTTCTTCCATGTCTTTTCCGGTGTAAGTGGAAGCACCCAGTCATTCTTCAGAAGAGTTACGCTCTTAAGATGTGCTTCATATGCGTTATCCCAGTCTTCTTTTGTAGCAACTGCTTCTTTTGCTTTTTCTACATCACGGTAAGTATCTTCAAACATACCGAGTTCAAACATTTCGGTAAGTGTACGTGTTACTGCACGATCAATCGCTTCATCTGTAAGTACGATTTCTTCTTTCTTGAATCCTTCCGGAACCGGATTCTTTTCATAGTATTTATTGGTTGCACGTTTGTATGCTTCTTTTGCATACTCATTATCGAAAAGACCACTGATAAGATCCACACCCGCATTGTTAATTGCAAAACCAATGCGTTCCGGTTCATCGAGCATTTCTACGCCCCACTTCATATTGTGAACGATACCTGTATCAGAGTTGACATAACCTTCAAATCCCATCTGTTTACGAAGAAGACCATCAATAAATGGTTTGTTAAATGCAAATCCGTATGGCTGCATTTCCATTGGATTGCCTTCTTTATCTTTCTGTGGCTGGCTCTTTTCCAATGCTGGTTTTGCATAGTAAGGCATGATAGAAGATGCTTTCAAATCTACGGCTGTCTGGAATGCTGGAAGATGGTATTTCTGTAAGCTGCCTTTTGTCTGGTATACATTCCACTGTCCTGCTGCATAATGTGGGTCAAAACCGTTTTCACGAGCACCACCGCCTGGGAAGTGTTTTACAGTCATAGCAACACCATCGGTAGTTACACCATTTTTGCTGCCCTGAATACGTGGAATCATATGTTCAAATGCTTTCTTAACGAATTTTGGATCTTCACCAAATGTACCATAAGAACGCTGCCAACGAGGGTCTGACATAACATCGGCCATATACATATAACCTTTACGAAGACCTACTGCATTCCATGAACGGCGAACTGCGTCTGCAAACTGATCTACAACTTTCATGCTGTCACCTTTTGCTGCTGCTGCAATACCAAGTGTGCCAGGCCATGATGGGAATACACCGCCTGCATCATTCATACCAAATACTACTTCACCATATTCGTTACGAGAGTTGGAAGCTACGCTTACCGGTACAAAATGTTTACATTCTTCTGCTACAGCCTGTAACTGGTTAAGATAATCTGTAATCTCATCTGCCTGTGCATTCGCACGTAAAATAAGATGACGTGCAAACCATTCCTTTAAAAGAGTCGATGTTCCCGGTAAATTCTGCTCGCCAAAAATTGTTTTTCCAATGAATACAGCTTCATCCAATGTGCCGGATTCATCTAATTTAGGCTCTGATTTTTCCCCCTTATCATTTGCCTGTACTTCTGGTACATATTTACCCATACGCCAGTCAGAGATGAATAACTGTCCAATTTTTTCATCTACGGTAAGAAGTTTTACGTAAGCTGCTGCACGTTCTGCTGCCGGAAGCCTCCAGTCATTTACCTTGCTTACTTTGCCTGTGCCGTCGATATCTTTAAAGTATAATGTTTCTTTTTTCTCAACTTTTTCGATAACTTTACGTGTCACAGTACTGATTTTTGGTCCTTTTTTGTTTTCATAGACCTTGAAGTTGTCACTAGCTTTTACTGCCATATTTTCCTCTCCTTTTCTATATCTAGGCATATTCGCACTGCCTGTTAAACATATTATTATGTTCTTGTAACTATTCAGTACAGCTCAAAACACTTGCTGTTTCAAGTACTGAATAACTATATTATCCTATAAATCTGCCAACACCGCAACCTCAAAAGCAGATAAATTTTGAGAAAAATTTTGGTCTGTTAAGAGATTTTGACAAGAAAATAACTTCCAGAAAATGCTTCTGTCATTTCTTTCCGTTGCCTTGCATGTTAACGTATTCACATCTATATTTCCTGCTTTTGCATGTACCAGAAGTGTTATCTGCTGACCGTCAAGTTCTCTCGTAACCGCAAACACACCTGTCTCGTCATCTGCAAATACATCAATGAGTTCCCCTTCTGTTAAAGCCGGATATGTTTTTCGAAGCTCAATCAATCTGCGGTACCACTGGTATACATCTGCATTCTGGTATTTGGCATCCCAAACCATGCCGCGGCGGCAGTCCGGATCCGCGCCTCCTGTCATCCCATATTCATCCCCATAATAAATGAACGGCATGCCCGGCCAAAGAAGCTGCAATGCAGCACCCAGTTTAAATTTCTCCACATTCTCTCCGCAACGATACATAAAACGTGAAAAATCATGGCTGTCTATAAGATTCCAAAGCAGCGGATACACTTTTCGATGCAGATTTCCCTCCAGATATCCCATTTGTCCTAAAAACTGGGAAACCGTAATACTTTCGTTTGCAACCAGATTTTCTACTGCAAAACAGAATGGATAATTCATTACTGTATCCCATTCTTCCCCATCCAAAAAGTCCTCTGCATGATGCCAGATTTCTCCAATAATCAATGCTTCCGGATTGCTTTCTTTGATGGCTTTGCGGAAACGGCGCCAGAATTTGTGGCTGACTTCATCAGCAACATCCAAACGCCAGCCATCAATATGACAATTCTCAATCCAGTACCGTCCTACATTAATACAATACTCTGCCACTTCTTCATTCTGCAGATTCAGCTTTGGCATTCCCGGAAAATAAGAAAACGTCTTGAAGTTTGGCTTTGTTCCCCATTTCATATTCAACGGAAAATTTTTTATATAATACCAATCCACATACTGCGAATCGGCTCCCTGTTTCTGAACATCTGCAAATGCAAAGAAATCCACTCCCGTGTGGTTAAATACGGCATCCAAAATCACGCACATTCCCAATGCATGCGCCTTATCCACCAGCTCTTTTAAGTCTGCTTCTGTTCCAAACGATGGGTCAATCCGGTAATAATCTGTCGTATTGTATTTATGGCTCGATGGTGAAGCAAAAATCGGTGTCATATACAAAATATCTACACCAAGCTCTTTTAAGTGGTCTAATTTTTCTATAATTCCTCGCAAATCACCCTTTAAATCTGCCTGATGACCAATCGGTGCCTGATACCACTCTTCTTTGTCAACCTCTTTACTTGTTGCAAAACGAGATGGAAAAATCTGATATACGACTTTGTTTTTTGCCCATTCCGGTGTTATAAACATTTCTTCTTCCCGGAGGTTCTGTGGACAGTCATACATATAATCAATATGTTTGCGAATTTCTTTGTAAAATTCGTGGTTTGCATAATAAAAAATTTGTCCTTCACTGTCTTCCAGCTCAAACTGATAGCGAAGGCAAACCAAATCCATATTAAGCTGCGCTTCATAATAATCACAATAATTATCGCTGGCAACCTTCTTCATTTCTAATTGTTCTCTGGTGTCCATAAAGTCCACCGGAATATATTTATCCTGATAATGCAGCGTAACTCTCTTTAAGTCGTTCTTTTTTGTTTTTAAGCGGATAACAAAATGTCCCTTTTCTAGTGCATACACATATTTTTTTGTTGTATCATGAAAGATTGCTGAAAATTCCATCCTTCTTTTTACCTTTCTTTATCTAAGAATTCTCTTAGTTTTTCAATTGGAATTGGCTTTGAATACTTATATCCCTGTAAATACATCGCATTCATATCGATACACTGAGATTCATCGTGTTCATCCTCGACCCCTTCAAACAAAATCTGATAATCTGCTTTTTTGAAAATCTCAGAAAAACTTCCGACCATAAATTTAGATTCATCATCTTTACTTGCCAAAATCGTAAGTGAACGGTCAAATTTAATAATATCAATCGGAAGTTCAATGATACGTTCAAAGTTCGAATATCCCGTACCAAAATCATCAAGATAAAATTTGATGTTCATCGCCTGTAAACGGGCAATGACTTCCTGCATCATAAGAAAATCTTTCTCATTTCTCGTTTCTGTCAACTCAATTGCTATTTTTTCAAATGCCACATCATTTTTCTTAATAATCTGCGTCACATCCTCACAAAAATTTTCCATATGCAGTTCCTGCATCGAAAAATTAAGGGAAACACGGTCAATGAGATAACCTTCGTTCTCTAACTGCTTCACAGCCTTACATGTTTTATTCAAAATAATTTTGCTGAGCACATGTATATAATCATTTTTTTCGGCCACATAAATAAACTGATCCGGAAATACCATACCAATTTCCGGCAATTCCAAACGCATCAATGCTTCTGCTGTTGTAAAACGATTGCTCTTTGTATTTAGGACAGGCTGACAGAATACCTTTACGCGGGCATCATCCAAATCGTCCTTCTCGTAGATATCTTTCAAATTTAAATGTATATACTTTAATTTCGTATAATCCTCTAATAATTCCGGTGTACAGGTCTTATAGCTGTTCATCGGAATTCTCCTCTCTACATATTCACAATATGCCTCATACTCTTTCGCCCCATAGAAGTCATCATTGCTGTCCATCATTATAATATAATAATCATAATTCTCACAGACTTTTAAAAATTCCAAATAAAGCTTGTTATTGCGGTCATCAAAGTTTGGATTCTTCTCCTTTTGATATACTAAAACTACTCGCTTATCATCCAAACGAAAACAACAGGATCCTTCAAAAAAGCTGTCATTTCTACGCAGCAAATCCTTAGAAAACTGCTTTAGTTTTTCATCTGAAATGGTTGGTAACGAAAGAAAAATTAAGGAAAATTTTTTCTTTTTTTCTTTTAATTCTGCTAAATACTGACGGAATGCATACTGATCCATCGTTCCTGTTGATAAATCATACGAATTATAATGAAACAAAAACAATACCGTAATAATCGGAAATGCAAAGCTTACTGCGGTATAAGATGTTTCCAAAAGTTCTGCCTGTATACACATCAGCATAAACGAAAGAAACAGCACGGTACACATACAACGGAATGTCTTCGCAATAAATTTCTTGCGGTATACATACAGCAATATCACAATGTTTATAGTGAAATATACATAAAAATAACGGAAGAAATCGGTATAATAATTCTGGTGTATCATCAGATTTTCATCGACATAAAAGCCCATTTTTATAAATGGACCTGCCACTTCCAGAATAGCAAACAGAATGCCCATGCCATAGATTGAAACATTGTATAGTCTCTCATATTTTTTGCTCATTTCAACAATATTTTTAATATATGTACAAAAGCAAATGTATGTCCAAATTAATGCCGTATAATGCAGGATTCGAAAAAGGTACAGATATCCCACTGTACTTTCAGACAAATAATCAATCAGCGTATGATAAGTAATGCTCGAAACTGCAGCAATTCCCACCAATTGATTTGAAATTCGAAATAGTTTTAGATTTTCTTTTTTTACGGTATAGGTAGAGCGCAACAAAGCATTGACCATGAAATACAGCATCAATGCAATCATATCCCCTTCTACTACATAGTTCTGTTCAAATAAAACATCTTTCATTATTTTCTTACCACTTTAACCCCATTTAAAAATACCACTTTTATTTTACCATATTTTGTATCATGCACAATAGGTAAGATATATGAAATTTTCGTAACTATTCAGTACCTTCATAGTTACGATTCGCAAACCCATAAAAAAAGAGGCTCATGTACCAATTTGATACATGAGCTCTTCTTTTATTTCATAGTCTTTATGAATGAGAAATTAGATGTTTAATAATGCACTGTATTCTTTTAATGCACCATCTGTGTCATGAGCAAGTACTTTCTTTGCAAGTACTTTACCAAGCTGTACACCTTCCTGGTCAAAGCTGTTTACATTCCATGTAAAGCCCTGGAACATAACTTTGTTTTCAAAGTGTGCAAGGAGAGCACCAAGAGATGCTGGTGTAAGTTTGTCACCGATAATGATACTTGATGGACGTCCGCCTTCGAAGTATTTATTCTTGTCATCATCTTCTTTACCACATGCGAAAGCTACGATCTGAGCTACTACGTTTGCACAGAGTTTTGCCTGGCTTGTACTGCCTTCAATTACGATATCGTTGTCCATCTGGTTGTTTTTGTATCCAACGAACTGAAGTGGAATGATATCTGTTCCCTGATGTAATAACTGATAGAATGAATGCTGTCCGTTTGTTCCCGGTTCACCAAAGATAACCGGTCCTGTTACATAGTCGATAGGTTCGCCAAAACGGTTTACGGATTTACCATTGGATTCCATATCAAGCTGCTGTAAGTGAGCAGGGAAACGGCTAAGTGCCTGTGAGTATGGAAGCACTGCTGTATCTAAGTATCCAAGTACATTTCTTTCATAAACGCCGATTAGTGCGTCGAGCATTGCTGGGTTTTCAAGGATGTTTGCATTTGTAGCTGTCTTGTCTGCAGCTGCTGCACCATCGAGGAACTGTGCAAATACTTCTGGTCCGAATGCACATGAAAGTACTGCTCCACCTACGCCTGATGTAGATGAGAAACGTCCGCCGATATAGTCATCCATAAAGAATGCTGCTAAGTAGTCTGAGCTCTTTGCAAGTGGAGAAGTAGCACTTGTAACACATGCCATATGGTTAGCAGGGTTAAGACCAGCTTCTTTTAAAGCGTTCTTTACGAAAGATTCGTTTGTAAGTGTTTCAAGTGTTGTACCTGATTTAGATACAAGGATGAAAAGTGAATGTGGAAGGTCAAGTGTAGCAAGTACGCCTGCTGCATCATCAGGGTCTACGTTACTGATGAATTTTGCTTCCATTTTTAATGTGTTGTTTACTTTTGCCCAGTTTTCAAGAGCAAGATACATCGCACGAGGACCAAGGTCACTTCCGCCGATACCAATCTGAACTACTGTAGTGAATT
>CAYVGA010000042.1:0-15691 GCA_964449855.1 uncultured Lachnobacterium sp. | reverse complement strand
CATAGATACCTTCCTGATAAATCATGTATGTATCTGCATGTTCAGGAATCTGTGTCAAATCACCGGAATACTGGATTGGTGTGAAGTTTGCCATAACCGGATGTGCATAGTTATCATAGTAATATGTATCCGGGAGGCTTCCGGATGGACTTACCTTACCACATAAGATTTCTGCAACACCTTCAAGACCAGTCTGACCTACACCGGAAATCCAAAGTGTAGCATCTACACCATAAATATCTTTTCCTTCTTCATATCCTTTTAAGAAATCAACCTGAAGAGCGTTTGATGTATTGATTAATACAATAATCTTACCAATCTTTCCAGCATCTTTTAAAGCTTTGATGTTTTCCATCATTTCTTTTTCGTTATCATTTAATGCAAGATAATTCTTTCCACTACCTAAAGTATGGTCAAAATAAGAGTCTGCACCTTCACCACCGATACGAGAGAATACAACGATAGCTGCATCGCTATATTCTTCGATAGAAGCTTTTACTTCATCTGTGTAGATATTCCATGGTGCTTCTACGATTTCAGCAGAGCCATAACCGCTGGCTGTAGCAGAGTCCTGTACTACTGCACCGGCATTGCCACGTGTGTATTCTGCTGCTTCACCATTTAAGTAGAAATCCCATAATGTTGGGTTAACTATAAATCCGCCATCTTCTTCCAATGCTTGTTTCAGATTTTTACACTGTGAAGCATCCACGTTACCGGAGCCTGTACCACCATAAACGATGTTTACAGATGAAGTTGAGAATAAGCTGACTTTATCACCAGATTTCAGTGGCAAACCATTTTCATTGTTTGTTAACAATGTAGCACCTTCTGCACCTACCTGTTTTACGATTTCTGCACCTTTTTCATTTCTTTCTTCTTCTGTTGCAAAATCGCTTTCATAATAAACTGCATTTGGATCTGCATTCTGAAGCTGCCAGAATGTTCCTCCTAAAAATAATGCAATTGTGTTGTCAAACATTGTACAGAACACAGTTGCAGCTGTTAAGATGATTGCTAATGGTCCAGCAATCCATGTTAACCATTTCCAAGGTCTTGTCGCTTTTGAGCGAGCTTTTTTGAACGCTTTTTTACGAGCCTTCATTTCCTTCTTGTCCATATTTCCCCTTTCCCTTGCGAAAATCTCTTTCTCGCATGTTACAATTGTATATTGTATTATCATATCACTTTTATCCAAAAAACACAATGCGCAAAACTTGTATACATGGTTTTTTGACGAAATAACAACAAAATTTCACCTGTTTTTAGTCAAAATAACCACCCTTTAAATAGGGTGGTTATTTTTTATTATCGTAATTATTCAGTACCTGAATACTTACATTACTACGAATGCGCAGTTCGTAGCCGGAATTTCTAATGTGCCAGCTGCTGCTTTCACTGGTTCTAATGCTGGAAGAGCATCTTCTTCACCAAGTGCTAATACATTTCCATTTAATGTCATGTTGCGTGAACGAAGTCCTGTTTCGCCTGCAAGCATATAAACATCTGCTTCTGCCGGAAGTTCTACGGTAGTAGCTTCGTTAGAGTTGTTTACGATGAGGTAAGCAACACCGTCTTTGCCATCTTTACGAGAATGTGCATATACGCGTGCACCTTCGGATACTTCACCAGCATCATATACGGTAGCACCCATGATTCTATTCCAAAGCAATACTGCAAAGTAGTTTGGTCTTGGAACGAATGTACCATGTTTTAAGAAACCATAGTCTGAAGAAGCTAATGTATTGTGGAAAATAACACCATCTGTAACGGTTGTAAATTCACCAAGTTCATTTAATGTACGTGGTACATCTGCATATGTGGAAGCCCATGTATTTCCACCACATCCAGCATCACCAGATTCTGTTACCCACATCTGTCCGCCTGGAACATATTTGTCACGTTTTGGTACATATGCTCTTGCACAGTGTGCTGCAACTCCTAAATACTGTTCTGTAAGGATTGCTTCATATGGCCAATGTCCGCCCATAGCTGCACCACGTTCTGATACACCATTGTAATAGTGGTAACTGAATACATCCATTTTTGACTTGTATTCGCCTAATAAATCTTCTGTAGTAACAATTTCATAACCTGCTGCCATACCGCCGCCAGCACCTTCCATGCCAGTACCAAACATGTCAATATCACCTACCGTACATGGTCCTACGAATAAGCAGTCCGGATAGTTTTCTTTTAACCAAGCACCAAATGCATCATGGTCACGTGCATGGTCTGCTGCTGTATAGCCTACTGGTAAACCAGAAAGTGCAATTAAGTTTGGTTCATTTGTAAATTCAGCCGCTGAAACCGGAACACCATATTCAATACTATAATCCATAAGCATTTTTGCCTGTGCAGTATCCCATGGTTCATCCTTGCTGTGGTTACCTGGACAGTTCGCAAAAGATACTAATAATTTACCATCTACTGCTTTTACAAAATCAAGTAAGTTTGTCCACTGTTCTTTTGTCAAAAGATTCTGATAGCCTTCCGGAACCTGTCCGTTTGTATGTCCATCAAAATCGTAGTATGTCTTGTTTGCCCATGTACCAGATACACGTACCCATGCTGTACCAAGTTCTTTTGCAAGTTTGATAAGTCTAGGATTTGTAGTATCAATCGGATCATACCACTGCTGTAAGTTGCCCATGTTTGACCAGTCCTTAATCACTGGAAACTCTTCTGTACCATCTACCTGTGCTTCTGTATAAGCTTTCCAGAATGTACCGCCTGTTACTTCTGTCATTTCTACATTGTATGAAACCAAACGTTCATCAACCTGACGTAATTCTTTTAACTCAGTTGGATTGAGTGTTACAAATTTTCCCATTGGTTTGCCCCCCTATTTTCCTAATTTTAGTTGCTTTTATTATAGCAAAATATCCCCTCTATTACGAGGGGACAAACATGGGACAAGTGTGACACTTTATTCCAATTTTTACTATTGTAAATTTAGTTATTTTTACTAATCCTCCAGTTTAAACAGATGTCTTACCTGCTGACTCATCTCTTCTTCTGACTGTTTCATTCCCGAATGATGCCAAGTAAGCAACATCGTCATAATCGCTGCAATATAACCAGAATAACGTAAATCTTCATTTGAATAATCTTCTTTATAAATACTTTTATGGAATCGTCCATAAATTCGATTCATCATCCACGGACTTAATCCACTTTTTTCCAATACATCTAACAATGCCTTATATTTCTTCCAATAGTAAAAGAACCCTACCAAATCTGCTTTTATTTCCAAGTACAAAAAACTCTCTGTAATTGCACTATCAATAATAGCATATAACACATCTTCCAAAGTGTCATAATATCGATAAAAGGTCTTTCGTGGTATTTCCATTTCTTTACATAATGCAGTTACTGTGATCTCTTGATATCTTTGCTTTTTCATCATTGTTAGTAATGTCGTCTGAAAAAGTTTTTGGCGCTCTATGGATTTTTCGGTTTTACAAATTTTGTACATCCCATGTAACTCCTGTCCACTTAATTAAACTCATTATAAAACAGAGTTCCAAAACATGCCATTATTTTTCATTGAATCTATCCAAAAAATATTGCAACAAAAAAATAGATGTGGGATAATCTTTTATATTGGAAAATTATTATTTTATAAGGAAAAAGCAATGAGTAATCAAAATTGGAATAACTTGGGAAGTGAATTTAAAACTGCTGTATCAGATGCTGTAAACAAAGGGGACTTTAAACGCTTGAATTTTCTGCTTACGGACACCGTGACGGATGTAATTGCAGAAGCAGGTACGCAATTTAAAAAAGCTGCGGATGGCGTACAAAAAGAATTTAAAACTACCTCCCGTGCAGATATCTATAAAAATGTAGAAAATTACCAAAAATATCAAAGTGGGCGAAACCAAAACCTACAGTCAAAGCGTCAATCTATTTTTTCGCCTGCAAAAAAACAAATGCCATCTTCGAAAATGAAAATGATCGGTCAGGTATCTGGTATTTTATATCTGATATTTGGTGGAATCGGCATCTGCTTTATGCTTCTGCTCTTTTTCGTGGGCCTGTTTTTTGCAACAGTAAACTGGGTATGGCCGCCAGCCGCATTTATTACCATCCTGCTGGGATTCGGAGGATTTGGACTTTTGATGCGAAAAGGCATGAATCAAAAGAAACGTCTTTCACGTGCGAAACGGTATATTTCTTTATGTGATGACAATATGTACATTAATATCAAAGAACTGGCAGATCATACACACAAATCACCTCAGTATGTATTGAAAGATGTTAAAAAAATGCTGCAGCTTGGATTTTTTCCAGAAGGACACCTGGATGAAAAAGAAAGCTGTCTGATGTTAGATGACGCAACTTATCGCGAATATGTCCGGGTTGAACAGGAACGAAAATCCATTGCCATGGAAGAAGCTGCCAAAAAAGCAATACCACTTACACCAGAAGAGGAAGCGAATGCCCAATTGCAAGTCATTGCTGCCGAAGGACAGGACTATATCCAAAAACTACATCATCTGAATGATCTAATTGAAGATGAAGTAGTTTCGGACAAACTATATCATATGGAGGGTCTGTTAAAAGAAATCTTTCAAAGATTGAAAGAAGATCCCTCACAAATGCCCAAAATACGTAAACTGATGAGTTATTATCTGCCTACCACCATCAAACTACTGCAGGCGTATTCCGAATTTGACGATGTCAGCACACCAAATAGTGACATCCAATCTGCAAAAGCAGAAATTGAAAAAACCATTGATATAATTAATGAAGCGTTTACGGAACTTTTAAATAAACTTTTTCAAAAATCTGCCTTTGATGCCGCTACAGATGCACAGGTATTACAAACCATGCTGGCAAAAGAAGGCCTTACAAAAATAAAACTGACGGAGGAAGATTAAATGAGTAAAAATTTAGACGAATTATTACAGGAAGCACCCAGCCTGACCTTTGAACCATTTGCAGATACTGCAAACACAAAAGAAGACATCGTTGTTGCAGAAGAAGCAACAAAAGCATTAAAAGCAGTAGAATCCAATCTCTCACCAGCAGAACAGAAAATGGTGGATGATTTTGCTGCACAAATTGATTTAACCAACACCCAGCTCGTTCTTCAATACGGTGCCGGAAGTCAGAAAAAAATTGCTGATTTCTCTGAAACTGCATTAAGCAGTGTGCGTACCAAAGACATGGGAGAAATCGGTTCACTTCTTACAAATGTTGTAGCTGAACTTAAAAATTTTGACGAGGAAGAGGAAAAAGGATTCCTTGGCATTTTCAAAAAGAAAAGCAACCAGCTTGCAAACCTAAAAGCAAAATACGACAAAGCAGAAGTCAATATCAACAAAATCTGTGAGGCTATGGAAAACCACCAGATTACCTTATTAAAAGACGTTGCTATGCTGGATAAAATGTATGATTTAAACTTGAATTATTTCAAAGAATTATCTATGTATATCCTTGCCGGCAAACAGAAACTGGAACAGGCAAAAACGGTAGAATTACCTGCACTCCTTGCCAAAGCTGAGCAAACCGGTCTTCCGGAAGATACCCAGAAAGCCAAGGATTTTTCTGAAATGTGTAACCGCTTTGAAAAGAAAATTTACGACTTGGAATTGTCCCGTAACGTATCACTTCAAATGGCTCCACAGATTCGTTTAATCCAAAACAATGACACCATTATGTCGGAAAAGATTCAATCCACATTGGTAAATACCATTCCTCTTTGGAAGAGCCAGATGGTTATCGCTATCGGTTTGGATCATTCTACAGAAGCTGCACGTGCACAGCGTGAAGTGACGGATATGACCAATGCATTACTTAAGAAAAATGCGGAACAATTAAAGCTTGCTACCATTGAAACTGCAAAAGAAGCTGAACGCGGTATCATTGATATTGAAACGCTCCAGCATACGAATCAGACTCTCATCAGTACTTTGGATGAAGTTATGAAAATTCAAGCGGATGGCAGGGAAAAACGTGCGGCTGCGGAAACACAGTTGGCACGGATTGAAAATGAGATGAGACAGAAATTGCTTGAAATGAGTAAATAATATTGCGATTTAGATTAGAAAGCTGTTCTAAAACCTACGAAAGCAAACGCTCTGTCTATGATTCCAGATCGGTACTTAGACAGAGCGTTCGCTTTCTCACATTTTCCAAGAAACTTTTCTGATGCTAAATGCATAAGTGTAAGTAGCTGGGTTGTTATACGATAGAGGTTTTTCAAAGTTAAAAACTACTTCTCTACATTAAATCGTAATTAAAATAAATAAGAAGCCATAAACCAAGCTCCCACAACCGTTGCAAATCCGACACATGCAAGAATTGCTCCGGCAATCATTTTCCCGGAAATTTTTTCTTTCTTTTGAAATTGCATCTGCCCTGAAAAAGCCTGCATACTCACAAATGGTGCATACATATTTTGATTTGGATTCATCAATACAAATCCATTCTTTTTAAAATAGACAGATGTCCACGCAGGTGTCGCATTTACAATAACTTTATCCAATTGCAATACGGTTTGTGCATATCCTCTCATTACAGTAAGCAAATGTGCTCCACACCCTCTTCGACTATACTGTGGTAATACATATAAAAGTGTTATCATTCCATCTGTCTGCATACCTGCCACACCAACTAACTGTTCCAGCTCAAATGCACCCCATACAATCAACTGATTTTCCTGATACATCGTTCTTAAGTTTGTTTCTGTTATATAATTTTCTACAAAAGGAATCGTTTGTGTAAATTCCATATGATTACGCAGACAAGTATCAAAAACATATCTGGATAAGCCTGCTGCCTGTACCAACTCCTCTTCTTTTAAAATTCGAATTTCCATCTTGTTTCCTCTCTTAAATATATTTATATCGTAACTGTTCCGTACCTTCACAACCAGAAAACCTACCACCGGCAGCCTTTCGGTATACTTGACAAGTTACGATTTGCAAACCCATGAGAAATCTGCTTCTCAGATGGGTTTTGCTCACTCCTGAATCATATCTTCTTCGATAAGGCGATCTTTCAAGCCGCTGTATCGTTTTAATTGTGATGTATTATGTACCATAGTATAAAATGCATCATCATCTCCCACTAACGTTACGCATTTTTTGGCACGTGTAACCGCAGTATACAAAAGATTTCGGTTCATCAGCATACGCGGACCTTGAAACATTGGTATTACTACAGCCGGATATTCGGACCCTTGTGACTTATGAATGGTAATGGCATATGCCAATTCCAATTCTTCTAATAATTTAAATGGATATTCTACCATTTTACCTTCATCAAAAGAAATCGTCATTGTTTCTGCAAAAGAATTGATTTCCTCAATAATTCCGGTATCACCATTAAAAATTCCCATTCCTTTTTCTATGCTGAGTCCATATTTCGTACGAATTTCCCATTCCAATTGGTAATTGTTTTTTACCTGCATGACTTTATCGCCTTCACGAAACGTCACATTTCCATATTCTTTTTCACGTTTTGATGGATCTTGTGGATTCAGATACATCTGCAGCACATTATTTAATCGTTCTACTCCCAAAAGCCCTTTTCGCATAGGGGTTAATACCTGAATATCGTATTCTGTGGCATCTACAAATTTTGGTAATTTCTGTTTAATTAACTGTAAGGTAACATTGATAATCTTATCCGCTTCATAGCGTTTTAAGAAAAAGAAATCCATGCTCTTGTTATCCAGAATCACTTCTTCTCCATTGTTGATTTTATGTGCATTTACAATAATATCACTGGTACTTGCCTGACGAAAAATCTTGTTGAGTTTTACAGTAGGAAACTGCTCAGACTCAATCATATCCTTTAATACGGAACCCGGTCCTACGCTTGGAAGCTGGTTGACATCTCCTACTAAAATCAAACGTGTACCTGCCAATACTGCCTTTAACAATGCATGCATCAAAGTGATATCTACCATAGACATTTCATCAATAATAATAACATCCGTTTCCAATGGATTGCTTTCATTTCGCTCAAAACCGCCGTTTCCTTCCGAGCCTCCATTAACTTCTAACATACGGTGAATGGTACACGCTTCAAAACCGGTTGTTTCGCTCATTCGTTTTGCGGCACGTCCTGTTGGTGCTCCTAGAAAAATATCCATGCCTTCCATTTCAAAATAGCGGATAATCGTGTTAATCGTTGTCGTTTTTCCTGTCCCCGGTCCTCCCGTGATAATCAAAAGACCATTTTTTATAGCTTCTTTTACGGCATGAAATTGCAACTCATCCAACTGCATTTTGGTCTGCTTTTCGATACGCTTGATGCACTTTTCTATCTTTGCATCAGAAACATCATATGTAATATTCAATTTCTTCAACATATTCGCCGCATTATTCTCCATATAGAAAAATGTCGATGCGTATATTTGTGTTTCTTCATCCTTTTTGCGCATAACAATTTTCTTATCTAATACCAAATTCATATAATGCTTCTCAATGTGTTCCCCATCAATTCCCAAAAGCATGCTGGTTCGCTTCGTAACTTCTTCCATCGGAAGATAAGTATGTCCTTCTGCAGTTGCCAGTGAAAGTGCATATAAAATTCCACTTCGAATACGAAAATCGGAATCTGTTCTAATCCCTATCTTACTTGCAATCTCATCTGCAGTTTTAAATCCTACCCCATCGATATCATCTGCCATTTGATACGGATTCTCTGTCAAAATACTATAAATACGCTGACCATACTGATTGTATATCTTTACCGCAAGATTAATATGAATCCCATACTGCTGTAAAAAAATCATAGCCTGACGTAAATCACGTTTTTGATTCACCTGTTCAGCAATCTCCATTGCTTTACGCTCACTAATTCCTTTAATTTCTACCAGACGTTCCGGTTCTTCTTCTATAATACGAAATGTATCCTTTTTAAAGCGACGCACAATTCGAGCCGCCAAAGCAACGCCAATCCCTTTGATTGCACCAGAACCTAAATATCGCTCAATTGCCATTTCATCTTCCGGTGCTTTTTCTTCAAAAGAATGTACTTTAAACTGACGTCCATAAGAAGGATGCTCTGTATATTCCCCCTGTGCTTCAATATTTTCACCTTCTACAATATCCGAAAAAGTCCCTACACAGGTAATTTCTTCCTCTCCGCAAACCAATTCCAATACGGTATATCCATTTTCTGCATTTCGAAAAATAATATGGCCTACATAACCCTTGATTGTTTCCAATATATACTCCTTTCTCTATAAAAGATTGCATATCCTCAGTGAAACAATTTTCAGTTTATGGAAATCCTAACATCATTTCCATAAACTGAAACAGACCACTACACAAAGTATAGTGGTCTGTAATTGAATACCTATTCTTAGATTCACTGTTTATACAGTTTCTGTAGAAGCAGAACCCGCCATGTTCTCAGATGCTTTTTCTACTTCCTCTACTGTCGGAATATTATAATTACGCTTCATCTGTTCAAACAACTGCTGTGTCATATTACCACCAATTTCATCCAACAATTGATCTGCAACCTCTTCAATCGCATAATCCATAAATGTATCGGTATACTGAGATGCTACCGACGATTCTTCCTCTTTATTTGTGAAAGTATCTTTCATCTTTTTAATCATCTGTTCCAAGAAGTAAGATTCAAAATCTCGTAAGACTTCTTTTAATTCTTCTTCTGTTGATGCAGAAGAAAGTCCATTTACAGAATTTTTTAAACTATCTGTCTTAGAAGCAGCAGCATTATTTGCTGCTGTTGTCTGATTCAACATAGAAGTGATACCACTAACATCCATACTCATCACGATATCCTCCTATTTATTAACGTTTCAACTCATTTGCTGTCTGCAGCATGGAATCTGCTGTCTGAATCGCCTTTGAGTTCATTTCATATGCACGCTGTGCAATAATCATATTTACCATTTCATCTGCAACCTGTACGTTTGAGCCTTCTAAGTAATACTGACAAACCTTGCTTGGTGTTGTTCCGTTTGTCCCTTCTAAGATTGGCTGTCCGGATGCATCACTTACCTTCAGTCTGCTGTAAGATAATTTCTCAAGACCGGATGGATTACTAAACTGATAAATACCCAAAGTCTGGTTCAAGTCTACATATGTAGTATCATCTAATGCATAGCCAATCTTTCCTTCTTCTGAGAAACGCATTCTCTCTGTTATAACACCTTCCGGAACATAAATGGCATTTCCATTGCTATCCAATACCGGACAACCTTCCACATCACAAAGAAGTGTATTTCCATTTCCATCGACAGACCATGTAAAGTTACCATTTCTGGTATAGTAAGTCTCTCCATCAACACCACGAACAGCAAAAAAGCCGTCGCCATCTAATGCAAAGTCTGTTGCACTGTCACTGGCAATCATTGAGCCCTGTGTATACATAGTTGTTGTAGAAGCAACTCTTGTACCAAGACCTACCTGTGCTCCAACCGGTTTCTGCTCTCCATTCGCAGATGTTGTCTTTGTCTGAATGGTTTGATATAATAAAGATTTAAATTCTGTTCTTGTTGCCTTGTATCCGTTTGTGTTAACGTTTGACAAGTTATTTGCAATTGTATCTACATTTGTCTGGCCGGCTTTCATACCTGTAGCGGCCGTATATAATGCTCTCATCATAATGTGCTATTCCCCCTTATGCAGGATTATTGTGTTTTACCTAAATTTACAGTGGTTCCTAATGTTTCGTCTATAGAGCGAATTACTTTCTGCCCTGCATCATAGGCTCTCTGAATCGCAATCATATTTACCATTTCATCTACTACATTTACATTGGAACTTTCTAACATACCTTGACGAACCTTTGCTTCGGAAGCAGTAATCACACCACCCTCTACGAGGTTGTACATATTCTCTCCGTATTTCTCAAGATAGTCATAATCTGCTACATCAACAACACCAAGAGTACCTACCAATTGTTCATTCTGGTAAATATATCCCAGCTCATCTACGTAAACCGCTGCAAGTGGATTTACCTGAATATAATTTTCCTGACTTGGATTCATATTCAATGCCCCTGTAGCATTTAATACATAATCCCCATCTTTGGTTCTAAGATAACCTTCATTATCCACAACAAAGTTTCCGTCACGAGTAAGTTTAACGGAAGTATTTCCGTTCTTATCTGTGAACGATACCGCAAAGAAACCTTCTCCTTCAAGTGCGAAATCCGTTTCATTATCGGTTACTTCGAAACTTCCGGTTGAATAATCCGTATACACCTGACCCAAATGGGTAACTAAAGAAATTTCACCGAGTGTCTGATGGAGGCCATAATTTGATGTGTCTTTAATTTTAATTGCCAATTCATCGGCAAAAGTACGTGATGTTGTGCCTTCTTTCTTGTATGCTGTTGTATCTGCATTTGCAAGATTGTTCGCCAAAACATCCAAACGTTTCATTTCGTTTACCATCCCTGTATGGGCGGTATAGAGACCTTTAATCATCTTATAGCACCTTTCTAAATTATATATTTTAAATTATTTTATAACTATTCAGTACCCGAATAATTACGCTTCATCACGTTTTCCTGCTAAAAACTCAACGTATTTTCCTGTTCCTACAGCAACACATGTCATAGGATTTTCAGCAGTCATTGTATTAATACCTGTACGTTCTTCAATCAATGCATCCAAACCATGAAGTAATGCACCGCCACCTGTAAGAACGATACCTCTGTCTGCAACGTCTGCAGCAAGTTCCGGTGGAGTTTTTTCTAATACAGAATGTACAGCTTCTACAATCTGCATTACCGGTTCACGAAGTGCTTCTTCTGTTTCTTCGGAACTAACTGTAATTGTCTTTGGAAGACCTGTTACCAGGTTACGCCCTCTTACATCCAATGTTTCCGGTGCAGGCAGTGGATAACAAGTACCAATCTTAATCTTAATATCTTCTGCTGTTCTCTCACCAATCAAAAGATTATGTTTTTTACGCATATAACGAACCAATGCTTCGTCAAAATCGTCACCTGCAATTTTAATAGAAGTGCTTACTACAGAACCTCCAAGTGAAATAACTGCGATATCTGTTGTACCACCACCGATATCTACAATCATGTTTCCACATGGTCTTGAAATATCAATACCGGCACCAATTGCAGCTGCAATTGGTTCTTCAATAATTTCCACTTCACGAGCACCAGCCTGATACGTAGCATCTTCTACCGCTTTCTTTTCTACTTCGGTAACACCACTTGGTACACATACGCTGATACGTGGTTTACGGAAAGTTCTCTTTCCAAGTGCTTTCTGAATAAAATATTTAATCATTTTTTCTGTTACTGTATAGTCTGAAATAACACCCTGACGGAGTGGTCGAACAGCCACAATATTCCCCGGCGTTCTTCCCAACATCAATCTGGCCTCTTCACCAATGGCCTTAATCTTATTTGTATCTCTATCAAATGCTACTACGGAAGGCTCTTTTAAAACTACGCCTTTCCCTTTAATGTATACCAAAATACTAGCCGTACCTAAGTCAATTCCAATATCTGTTCCCATCATCATAATGCTAGAGTTCTCCTTTCGAATAATTGTATATATATTTGACTTTGTGAAGCACACAAAATCCCTATAAGTCTATTTTTCCATACTTAGTCTTATTATATACAATTTATGCCATTTTTCAAACTATTTTTTCTTAAGATTTCGTAAACTATCCAGAAAAATGAAAAGGAAATTACAGATATGGCAAATCTATTTGCCAATAGATGTAATTTTCTTTTCATTTGGTGATTAGCCGAAGCGATGCCTGAACACTTGACGAGGTATTTTCGAGTCTAGTGTGAAGGTATGCACAGCAGAAGGAGCAGCTTTGCTGCGTATTCGAGCTTTTTCTGGATAGTTCAGCAACAACCCTTTATCTTAAATACGGCTCAAGAAACTTTCCTGTATAACTAGCTTCTACCTCACAAATTTCTTCCGGTGTGCCCTGTGCAATCACGGTTCCACCGCCGTCTCCGCCTTCCGGTCCCATATCAATGATGTAATCTGCTGTCTTAATCACATCCAAATTGTGTTCAATAACAACCACGGTATTACCATCTGCTGCTAGTCTATGCAGAATCTCCACCAATTTATGCACATCTGCAAAATGAAGTCCTGTCGTTGGTTCGTCTAAAATGTAAATGGTCTTCCCTGTACTCTTACGGCTAAGCTCGGTAGCGAGCTTGATACGCTGTGCTTCACCACCTGAAAGCTCAGTGGATGGCTGTCCTAATTTTATATAACCCAAACCAACATCACTTAAAGTCTGAATTTTACGAAGAACCGATGGGACATTCTTGAAAAATTCTACTGCATCTTCGATTGTCATATCTAAGATATCATAAATACTCTTACCTTTGTATTTTACTTCCAAAGTCTCACGATTGTAGCGTTTGCCGCCACAGACTTCACAAGGTACATATACGTCCGGGAGAAAATGCATCTCTATTTTTAAAATACCATCACCACTGCATGCTTCACAACGGCCGCCTTTTACGTTAAAACTGAAACGGCCTTTTTTATAACCTCTGGCTTTCGCATCTGTCGTCGCTGCAAATAAATCACGAATCAAATCAAATACCCCTGTATAGGTTGCAGGATTTGAACGCGGGGTTCTGCCAATTGGAGACTGGTCAATATCAATTACTTTGTCCAATTGTTCCAATCCCAAAATATCATCATGTTTTCCCGGAATACAACGTGCACGATTTAAAACTTTTGCCAAATGTTTATACAAAATCTCATTCGTAAGAGAACTTTTTCCAGAACCGGATACCCCTGTAATACAAGTTACAATACCAAGTGGAATATCCACATCAATATTTTTCAGGTTATTCTCTCTCGCACCTTTTATTGTAATGAAACCTGTCGGTTTTTTGCGTTCTTCCGGTACCGGAATCTTGATACGTCCGCTAAGATAAGCTCCTGTTAAGGATTTCTTGCATTTCATAATGTCTTCAGCCGTACCTGTGGCAATGACTTCTCCACCATGTACTCCGGCTCTCGGTCCGATATCCACAATATAATCTGCCGCACGCATGGTATCTTCGTCATGTTCAACTACCACTAATGTATTGCCTAGGTCTTTTAAATTTTTTAAAGCACCTAACAATTTATCATTATCCCTTTGATGCAAACCAATACTAGGTTCATCTAAAATATAAGCTACACCTACCAAACCTGAGCCAATCTGTGTCGCAAGACGAATACGCTGTGCTTCACCGCCGGATAAACTTCCTGTTGCACGGGTTAACGTTAAATACTCCAAACCTACTTCTTTTAAGAATCCCACTCGTGCTCGAATCTCTTTTAAAATCTGTTCGCCGATTAAAAGCTGTTGATTGGTCAATTCCATTTGTTCTAAAAAAGCTACCAGATCTTTTACCGACATATTGGTCATTTCATAGATATTTTTATCTGCAACAGTCACAGCCAACGAAGATTTTTTCAAACGCTGGCCGCCACAACATTCACATGGTGTAATACGCATAAACTGTTCGTATTCTGCCTTTTGATTTTCTGAAAAAGTTTCACGATAACGGCGCTGTACGTTTTTAATCAGACCTTCCCAATCTAAATTGTACACACCTTCCCCACGCTGCCCTTTGTAATGTACTTTTAATTCACGGCCATCTCCACCATACATGAACATATCGTGAATGTCTTTTGGTAAATCCTGAAATGGCGTACTTAAATCAAATCCATATCCTTCGGACAATGCTCGCAAAGTGGCATAGGTATAACTGGATGAATCTGTGCAGGACTGCCATCCCATAACCTGAATCGCACCCTCGGTAATAGCAAGACTTTTGTCCGGAATCATTAAATCTTCATCAAATTCCATTTTATAGCCTAAACCAAAACAAGTCGGACAAGCACCGAATGGATTATTGAAAGAAAAACTACGTGGTTCTACTTCATCAATACTCACATTGCAATCCGGACAGGCAAAATTCTGTGAAAAAGTAAGTGCTTCACCATCAATCACATCCACAATAGCATTGCCCTCTGTTAAATCAAATACATTTTCCAAGGAGTCTGTAAGACGTTTTTCAATACCCCCTTTTACAACCAATCGGTCTACGACAATATCAATATTGTGTTTTATATTTTTATCCAGTGAAATCTCCTCTGAAAGTTCATATTGTGCACCATCTACAATTACTCGAACATAGCCGCTTTTCTTTGCTTTTTCAAATAATTTTTCGTGCTGACCTTTACGTCCGCGAACTACTGGCGCTAAAATCTGGATACGTGTTCGTTCCGGTAACTGCATCACGGTATCCACCATTTGGTCTATAGTCTGCTTGGTAATCGCACGTCCACATTCCGGACAGTGCGGAATACCAATACGTGCATATAACAAACGAAAATAATCATATATCTCCGTAACTGTCCCCACTGTAGAACGAGGGTTACGATTAGTGGATTTCTGGTCAATGGAAATCGCCGGCGGAAGTCCTTCGATACTTTCCACATTTGGCTTTTCCATCTGTCCTAAGAACTGTCTCGCATAGGAAGACAAGGACTCCATATAACGTCTCTGTCCTTCTGCATAGATGGTGTCAAAAGCAAGTGACGATTTTCCTGATCCCGATAATCCTGTTAAAACCACAAACTCATCTCTTGGAATATCAATATCAATTCCTTTTAAATTATGTTCATGTGCGCCACGAATTTTAATATATTTTCTATTCTTTTTTGTTTTCGCCATATATAGCT
>CAYVGA010000041.1:0-16171 GCA_964449855.1 uncultured Lachnobacterium sp. | reverse complement strand
GTGGAAGATGAACTGCTTTTTGATGTTGGATTTCAAGTTTAACATTAAATTCAGCATAAATAGGTAACATAATGTGAGGGACTCCTTTTTTCTAAAATGCAAGTTTATAAAATTTAATCTTTTGTTTATATATAGTTTATTAAATGGCTATTATTTTTAATGAAAACACAAATTTTGTATAATAAAAGCAATATATGGCTAGTTTTAAATATATTTTGGCAGGAAATGGATAAAAAGTCAAGGTATAATACAATTACAGGTTGAGGGAAAAAAGACTCATCTGAATTTAGATAAGGAGGTACTTGATATGTTTAAAAAGGTTGTATCATATTTTAAAGAATGTCTTTACCTTTATGGACAGTTGATGAATCCAACAATGTAAAGATAGATAATGATGGGAAAAGGAGCTCGGAAACGAGCTCCTTTTCCCATTTACAGACAGTTTGTGACCAGTAACAAGAAAATAATAAAAAACTACAAAATTCTTATAGTAATTCCTATACGAATATGCTATATTCTAATGTATATGAGACCGCTTGGTATACAAAAATTTACAAAGGAGAAGCTCACATGCACCATTTAGAAGCAATTCAAGAAACCTCCTATCTATCTGCTCCTGATGCATCTATCTATCGCAAAATCATGCGTCATTTTTACCGTGAATATGAAAAAATGCATTTTCAGTTGTATAAAGAAGATATTTATGCTTTGCTTCAAAATGATGAGGAGTTTCTTCATTATACGATGAATCAGTTAGAGAGTGATTTAGCGGCACTTGTGAAGTGGAAGAATCTTACGCCGATACAGGATCCGGGCAAAGTATATACGATTGCGGATTATAAGAATAAACAGTATCGTTATACGATGTCTGAATATGCAGTAGAAATTGAACGATTGACGGTGCGGTTAGAAAATATTTATATGGAATCCGGCAATCTTTCTACCAATTTCTTTGTACGTTTGGAAAAAAGCTTAGAAGAAGCAGATTATATACAAAGTGCAAGTTTAAAGGAAATAAATGAATGGTGGGCAATGCTTCAGGAAGACTTTAAGAGGCTGAATCAGAATTATCAGGATTATCTGAGGGATTTTTATTCAGGAAAAAGCGAACATCTTATGAAGTCGGTTGAGTTTGTTTTGCATAAGGACAAGTTTATTAAGTATCTGACGGATTTTATACAGGAGTTACAGCATCATTCCAAACGGATTGAGCAGATTTTAAGACAGAAAATGCCGTTGATAGAAGGTGTGATTTTAGAAAAGGTCATACAAAGCGAGATGGAGATACCGCATACGTTTGTGGAGATGCGTGGAGATCTGCAGCCTGCAATTAGAGAAAATGTAATCGGAAAATGGGATTCTTTGAAACGCTGGTTTATAGATTCCGATGGGAAAGAGTGTGAGAGTCGAAAAGTACTTAAAATAACAAATGAGATTATTCGCAGTATTATACAAAATGCTGCATTACTTGTACAGCTGCAGAATTGGGGAATCAGCCGAAAGGATGATTATCAAAAATTTCTGGAGTTGTTTTTGTCATGTAAAAATATGGAAGATGCACATCGATTATCCGCGCACGTGTTTGGCGTACAGAGAATGCAGCATTTAAAAACGAATAGTCCGAAAGAATTTGATGGTGCGAATCATAGTGTTTATGCGGAAAAGGCGGCAGAGTTTTATATAAAACCACATGCAGCAACCTATCGTGAGAAAAAAGATAAGCGCAGCTTTACGGATAAGTCTTTGGAAAAAATGATGCAGAGACAGGCATATTTACAAAGTATTAACCAGCAGAGAGAGATGGTTTTGCGATATGTAAAGGATAACAAAATTGTATTTTCTGAAATAGAAGGAATCGTTCCGGAAAGTACGAAAAATATATTTTTGCAATGGATTGCGATTGCAAATATGAATACCCGGAAAATCGGTCTGACAGAATATGGTCAGGAGTTTCAGCTGATTCGAAAAGAAGGGGATTGTGTGTTACGGTGTGAGGATGGAGATTTGACCATGCCTGCATATATTATGGAGTTTAAATAATATGGATGAATTGAGAACGCTTTTAGAGCAATTTTGGATTTACAAAGACACGGATAAGGAAACGTATTATAAGATAAAACGAAAGATACCTGAGTTTCAGAAATTTTTGCGGGAACAATTAGGGTGGAAACTAATACATACGGAAAATTTATTAAAGTTAGAAAAAATTCCTGCACACGCAGAGCGTTTCATGGGCATACAGGAATTTTCAGAGATACTGGATTATTGTATTTTGTGTGTAACACTGATGTATTTGGAAGACAGGGAAGAAGGCGAACAGTTTCTGCTGTCGGAATTGATTGATTATATAGAGACGAAATTAAAGGGAGATGTTCAGATTGACTGGACATCTTTTTCGCAAAGAAAATCACTTGTGCGTACCTTGCAGTATATGGAAAAGATGCAGATGCTTCGCGTATATGAGGGGAGTAGTGAGGCATTTGGACAGGATGTAGGACAAGAGGTTTTGTATGAGAATACGGGATGTTCGAAATATTTTGCAACCAGTTTTCCTATAGATATTTCGGATTTTTCGTCATGGAACGATTTCGAGAAAAAACGATTTGAAGAAATTGAGGATGATAAAGGGAGTGCCAGAATGCATCGAATTTACAGACAGTTGGTATTATGTCCGGTCGCATTTTGGGAAGAACCGGAGCATACGGATGTTACGTATCTGAAGCATCAAAGGAATTGGATTTCAAAACACTTAGAGACGTATTTAGGTGGCAGACTGGATGTTCAAAAAAATGCAGCCTTTTTTATGTTGGAGGAAGATGACTGTTATGGAAAAGTACATCCGAGAAATGCTGTGATTTCAGAAGTGGTACTGTTAGTTTGTGGACAAATTCGACGTTATGTTTCTACCGGAAAGTTTAAGAAACAGGAAAATGAAACGATTTCCATAACGGAAACAGAATTTAAAAATCTGATTGTCAATTGTCAGAGAAAATGGAAAGCCGGCTGGAGTAAGGAGTTTCGGGAAATGGAAACGGAAAAGTTGGTTCGAACCATAAAAGATTATATGTTGGACTGGATGTTTATACGCGAAGAAGAGGAGCAGATAATCATACTGCCAACAGCCGGAAAACAGACCGGTTTTTACCCGGATGATTTTGGAGGGAATGTGAAATGAGTAATCGTTGGAAAATGAATCGAATTGGATTTGTGAATTTTTGGCTGTATGATGAGGAATATTTTGAATTTGAAGATGGAAAGTTGTTATTAAGGGGACAGAATGGTTCCGGGAAATCCATTACAACCCAAAGTTTTATTCCGTTTATTTTAGATGGAGATCGTACACCGAGCCGATTGGATCCGTTTGGTTCAAGCGATAGAAGAATGGAATATTATTTTTTGGGAGAAGATGGGCAAGAGGAATCGACCGGTTACTTGTTTTTGGAATTTAAAAAATCAGAGAGTGAAGAATATAGAACCATTGGAATCGGACAGCGTGCAAAACGTGGAAAGCCAATGGATTTTTGGGGCTTTGTGATTTTAGACAATCAGAGAGTTGGAATAGACTTGCAATTATACAAGGCAGTCGGAAAGAAAAGGATTCCTTACGATAAGAGAGAATTAAAACTCTTATTAGGAAACCAGAATCTTTTTACAACCAGTCAGAGCGAATACAAGAAACTGGTAAATCAGTATGTGTTTGGATTCCGAAAAGAAGAACAGTATGAGCAGTTTATTAAATTACTGGTAAAAGTGCGTGCACCGAAGCTTTCCAAAGAATTTAAGCCAACGAAAGTGTATGATATTTTAAATGAATCTTTGCAGACCTTATCGGATGAAGAACTGCGTGTGATGGTAGATGCCATGGAAAAAATGGATGAGATTCAGGAAAGTCTGGATATGTTAAATCGTGCGTTTTCGGATGTAAAGATTATACGAAACGAGTATACGCGATATAATCAATATATGCTGGCAAAAAAGGCACAGTCTTATTTGAATAAAAAAGAGGAAACGCAGAAAAAGCAGCAGGAATACGATGAAAAAGAACAACAGAAAACGGAGCTTTTTTGCAAACAGCAGGAGATAGAAGAAGAGTTAAGGGCATTTTCCGAAAAGAAGATACTGACTGAAACGGAATTGAACAGTTTGATGGATACGGATTTGGAAGAAATAGACAGCAAATTGGAAACGGCGAAAAAATATAGAGCCGAAGCAGAAGGAAAACAGCGATATTGGGAACAGAAGATTGAAGAATATAAGGAAAGAATCTACAAAAAAGAGAGAGAATTACATGCGATCCAGCAGACGATAGAGCAGTATAAAGACGAATTAGAGAATCAAAAACAAGAATTGCAGACGAATCAAGAAGTGATGCAATGGGATGGGCATGCAAAAGCAATGCAATGTATAGAGCTGATGTGTACAGATGAAGAAATTTCAGCAAATCTGTCCATGTACAAAAAACTTGTAGAAGAATGTGCAAAAGTAATCCGAGAATACGAAGAACTTGTGGAAAAGTTTGATAAAATTGCAGAAGAATTAGAAATTTGCCAAAAGGAAAAATTAAGAAAAGAGCAGAATCTGCAAATGGCACAGGAAGAAGTTGTACAAAGCATCGATCGCTGGATTGTAACATTATATGCCCATGCAGAACATGCAAAGCAATGGAAAACGAAAGCACATGTTTTGCAGGAAGCAGAAGAATATATTCGGGAATATCAGACAATTTCAGATGCGGAAAGAATATCAGACCTATTTCGTCGTGAGTATGAAATGCAATGGCAGGAACTGACGCAGGAAAATTATGTATTGCAGCAAACAGAAGAAAAGTTAAGAAACGAATTCAGGACTGCAAAACAGGAACTGACAGCACTCGAACAGCAGCAGGAAATTGAACCATATAGAAGCGAACAGGCAGAGGCAACGAGAAAAGCCTTAGAGGAAGCAGGAATTACGGCTGTTCCATTTTATAAAACCGTAGAGTTTGCGGAATATTTGAGTGAAACAGATTGTGCACAATTAGAGTCGCAATTAGAAAATATGGGAATATTGGATGCTTTGGTAGCAGCAGAGAAAGATGTAGAAAAGATTGTAAAAACCTGTCCGCATTTTTTGGATACCATTGTATTTGCAAAGGAAAAAGGTACATCTGATTTTCAGAAACTGGTGATAAATGAAGAACTGGATAAAGGGATTCAGAAAAGTGTGCAGAATATTTTGAGTTATATTTATGAAAAATGTGACTCTCAAAAACAGAATTATGAAAAGTATAAGCATGAAGGACAAGAGGATAAAAAACATACAGACCTGCATTGTTTTCCTCTGGAAGCCCACAATGGTATTTATCTTGGAACAAATGGTATGTACGCACATGGACTGCTTTTAGGATGTGCCTATAAAAAAGAAGCAGAATTTTTAGGCCGCTTAGCAAGAGCAAAGAAGAAGGCACAGAAAATAAAGGAATTACAGCAGCTCCTATTGAATTTGGAAACAGAATTACAGGATTGCCAAATGAAAAAGAGTGTCATTGCAAGTGCAATTGAACAACTACAACAGGAGTATCGGCAGATTCCGAATTTTGAAGAAATAAACAAAGCGTTGGAACAGGAAAGAACTGCTGCGATAGAAGTAGAGCATATTACTGCGGAATTTCTAAAGTGTGAAAAACAAATGCATGAACAGCAGGAAAAGAAAAATGCGAAATATCAGATGGTGCTTCAGAATTGCAGGGCGTTTCCTTATGCAAGAACAAAAGCAGAATATGAAGAAGTTTTGGATTGTATACAGGATTATGTGCGTATATGGCAGGACTGCAAAGAATTGTTATTGCGTTTGGAAACAAAACAAAGCGAAATGCAGACGAAACAGGATTACGTAGAGCAGTACGAAGAACAATTAGATGATGCATTTGTCGAAAAACGCGAATATGCAGTAAAGGTAAAAGAATATGAGATTCAAATCCGACAGTATGAGGCATATTTGGAAAGTCCGGAAATGCTGGAAAAAGCACAAAAATTAAAAGAACTGCGGGCACAGAAAGAAGAAGTCTGTGAAATCATGGATGCATTAAAAGAAGAACGGATTCGTACAGAGCAAAAATACAAGGATATCTTAGAGTTTGAAACTGAGCGAAAGGTGCAGTTGGAACAACTGATTGCAGAGGAGACGGTTCTTCGTAAATATTTTGAAGAGGAATTAGCATTAAAATTAGTCATTGTTCAAGAAGAACGTACTTTAACAGAGTGTGCAAAAGCAGCAATCCGCACATTACGTGAAAGTGATAAAAACCGAGAATATGGCGATATGCTGCAATCGTTGAACCAGGTATATCAGAAATATAATGGCAGTCTGACAAACTATGGAACAGCACTGGAAGATTGTTTTGAAACAAGTGAGGTGCTTTTGGGTGTGGGTGATGGTTTTCAGGCACTCAGAAGAAGAGTGCGTATTGTATCTGCATGGAATGGCAAAAAAGTGTATTTGGAAGCCTTTTATGAGATTTTAAAATCAGCCATTGCAGAAACAGAGCTTTTGATTCAGCAAAAAGACAGAGAATTATTCGAAGATATTTTATCCCAAACAATTAGCCAGCAGCTTACGGACCGAATTGCGGAAAGCAGGAAATGGGTAGCGGATATGTCAAAACTGATGAAAAAGCTGGATACGTCTATGGGACTGAGCTTTTCCTTAGAATGGAAGCCGCGCAGTGCGGAGAATGAATCCGAACTGGATACCGCAGAACTCGAAAAGCTGTTGCTGAAAGATTACCAGCTTCTTGCCACAGAAGACATCCAAAAAGTAGCAGCACATTTCCGCAGCAAGATTCGAGTAGAAAAATTAAAATTAGAAGAAGACGGAAACGTGATAAACTATATGGAACTTGTGCGGGATGCACTGGATTACCGCAAGTGGTTTGAGTTCCGTATGTTCTATAAACGGGGAGAAGAAGTGAAAAAACTTCTGACCAATGCTGCATTTAACCGATTCAGTGGCGGCGAGAAAGCGATGGCGATGTATGTTCCACTGTTTGCTGCAGTAAATGCACAGTACAAAAAAGCGGACAATGAAGAACATCCACGAATGATAGCACTGGATGAAGCATTCGCAGGCGTAGATGATAAAAATATCAACAGTATGTTCGAATTGGTTCGAAAAATGGACTTTGATTATATTATGAATTCACAGTCTTTATGGGGCTGCTATGAAAGCGTAACAGGTCTAAAAATAGCGGAACTTCACCGACCAATGAATTCACAGGTTGTAACCGTCATTCGTTATACATGGAATGGCCACAAGAGGATCTTAGATGTGCAATAACAAAAAATGTGCCAAATATTTTAAACAAAACCCGGTTTACCAAAGATGTCTGACAGAACTTCGTAAAAAATGGGAAAATTATGGAAGAGTAACCGGCAGAATCATTCTAAAAGAAGCATCCGAAGAAGAAAAAAGGGCAATTGGCGGTATTGTTGGAAAAATGTTTTTCGAAACGGACATTCGCTTCACCTTTGCAGAATTTGAGCAGGGCTTGCAGAAAACACGTTTTGCCCCTATCAACATAAAAGAAGTGTTAGAATTATATTTTGAGGAACCCATTCTGACCAGACAGGAAAAAAAGAGCCTGATAAAAAATGAAAAAGAAATATTTTTAACCCAGATTTACGAGGAACTGCAACAGAAAGCCAATGCATCTTCTTATGTTCCCCGATGGTTTCATGCACTGATGCAGGAGAAAAAATACGGCTATCAATTATTGATAAAAGAATTTGGAAGTGATGCCGACAAAGCAGCCACATTAGCCCGAAATACAGGAATGGCACTGTTTCGTTTGGAAGAGATGACAGAAGAAGAAACGTATCCGCTTGCAGTTTTTGCGGCAGAGATTTCGGGAAATCCGCACTTTTTTGACAGAGGCACAACGGCTGCACAATTGTTGCTGCATGGAATGTGTTTTTGGAAAAACTGGAAAATTCCCGTAACGGCTTACGAATGGCGTGAGGCATTAAATACTGTCGGTATCTTATGTGACAATATTGCAAGTATTGTACATGCATCAGGTATCCATATCGAGATAAAGGAAGGTCTGCATCCGGGATATGAGGCGTTTTGTCAAAGAAAAGAACCATATGTCATTACCTCAGAAAATCTGAAGTATATGACAGGTGCAAAAGCAGTGGACAACCGGGTGTATGTAGTGGAAAACGAAATGGTCTTTTTATATTTAGCAGAAAATACAAAAGACAGGGAGTGTGCCCTGCTATGTACATCCGGCCAGCTTCGTGTAGCTGCATTTCAATTGATTTCCTTATTAATAGAAAACAATGCAGTGATCTATTATGGCGGTGATTTAGACCCGGAGGGAATGGGAATCGCAGATCGGCTGTGGCAGAAGTATGGAGATGCAGTCCAGATGTGGAGGATGTCACGGAGCGACTATTTCGACAGTATTTCGGATGAAGAGTTAAGTGAGCAGCGTTTGGCAAAATTAGAGAATATAAGACATCCGTTGTTGAAACAGACGGCAGAGGATATGCTGGTACAAAAACGAGCAGGGTATCAGGAAAACATCTTGGAGAGGATGTTGGAGGACTTGAGGCACAAAATGATTTTTACCCAGGTTATCCGATTATAAAACGAGGGATTTATTATTGTAGCCGTATGATTTCAGCAAGCGGTTTTGGTATTTCTTGGGGATACCAGAGATGAAAATTATAAAGGTGTATTGAAACTGTTGAATACATTGTTATTCACGGATACAAGTGTGCAGGAGAAAAAGCAGATATTGCAGGATGATTTTCAGATACAGATGACTCGACAGTTGGAAAGAGAGGTATCTGAGATGTGTAATTTGAGTAAAGGTGTAGAACAAAAGGGCATAGAAAAAGGAAGACAAGAAAGAAGAAAAGAAAGTATGATAGAAATTGCAAAGAGGATGCTGGCAGATGGAATGTTGCCACTTGAAAAAATTGCAGAGTATTCCAAACTTTCTATGGATGAATTATTAAATTAAAAAGGGAATAAAACCGTATAGGTGATGTTTCGAATCATTTAAAAGGCAGGAAATCTTATTAAAAATAGGATGACCTGTCTTTTTTGAAAAAGAATAATATTTGTGTAGTTATGATTTGATATGCTATAATATTTTTATACAGTTATAATATTTCAGAAAAATAAAAGATGGAGCTTGTTATGATTACAGGTGCAATTAAAACAAGATAGATAAAATTTGGACAGATATATGGGCAGGCGGTATTACAAATCCATTAACAGTAATTGAGCAGTTAACTTATTTGATGTTTATTCGTTCTTTAGATGAAAAAGAACTTGAAAATGAAGAGTTTGAAAATTTATCAGGTGAAAAAATAAATGTAGAAAAAATATTTCCACAATCGGAAATAGGACAATCTATGAGATGGAGTAAATTCAAGGATAAAGATTCGAGAGAAATTTATACGATTCAGAATGGTCAGTTTCGAACACCAAAACATATTCGAGAAATGATGGTAGAGTTATTAGATCCGACACCAGATGGTTTTATAGTAGACCCTGCTTGTGGTACGGCAGGATTTTTGGTATCGGCTGCAGAATATATCAGAAAAAATTATGAAGATACAATGACAAGCGAGCAATGGGAACATTTTGAGAGTTCAGCTTTTGCAGGGTTTGATACGGATTATACCATGATTCGAATTTCAGCAATGAATTTAATGTTACATTCCATAGCAAATCCGCCGTTTAAAGGAACTGTAGATAAAGAAAGTATTAGTGATGATTTAAAAGCGGTAACAGATACAAAAAAGACAGAATTGTTGTTTTTAGCATTATTTCTTCGTTTACTTCAAAAAGGTGGAAGATGTGCGTGTATCGTTCCGGATGGAGTGTTATTTGGCAGCAGTAAAGCACATAAAGCTATTCGAAAAGAATTGATAGAAAATCATAAAGTTGAAGTACAGAAATGCTTGGATGAAACACAATTGCTTTTCGATAGTTTAATGCAGAAATATTTTGGATAGGATGTGAATGTTATATGAATAAAATATTGGTTTATCATGGCAGCAGACAGCTTGTAGAAACACCGGAAATCAGGATAGCAAAATTTAATAAGGATTTTTATTTTGGTTTTTATTGTACAATTATGAAGAAGCAGGCAGAACGTTGGGCAACAAGATTTGATGAGAATGGATATGTTAATGTTTATGAGTATTGTGCTAATCCAGAATTAAAAGTGCTTAAATTTGAAGAAATGACAGAAGAATGGCTTGATTTTATTGTGGCTTGTCGTTCTGGAAAATCACATGATTATGATATTGTAGAAGGTCCGATGGCAGATGATACCATATATAATTATGTGCAGGGTTTCATAGATGGAAAATATTCAAGGGAAATGTTTTGGGCATTGGCTAAATTTAAATATCCTACGCATCAGATAAGTTTTCATACAGCGCGTGCATTAACAACATTGAGGTTTGTAAAAGGAGAATTAATCTATGGAGAAGAATAATAATGCTTTATTTTTTACATGTAGTTTAATCGAATATATTGCAAGAAGCACCAAAAACCGAAGAAGTGATATAGTTTTATATTTAGGTGACAATTTAAAACGGATTTATAATTATGCAGATATATTTCACTGTGAACCAATTGAAAAGGTAGCGGATGATTTTATTCAAAGAGCGTCTATTTTGAATGGTTCTTATGATAATATTTCAAGTTGTAAATATGCTGTTCCGGATTATTGGGATATAGGTGAAGTATTTGCAAGACTAATAGAGGATTGTTATGAAGAAAATGATGTAATTATTGGAATAAAAGAAGTATATCAATCTTGGTTAACAGAAAAGATTTTAAATTTTAATTCGGATTTATATTATCAGTCGAGGGATTATATAGCGGCATGTTTTAAAGAGGGAATGTTGTTATCAGCATAAACTATTAGATTTTTTTGGTATACTCCTAAATAAAAAGAGGAGTTATACGAACATGGATAATCAAATTTATAGTTAAAAATAGGATAACCTGTCTTTTTTGAAAAGGGAGAATACCGTTTAGTTATGAAGACAAAAAAAGAACTTAGAAAAGAGATTCTGCAAAAAATAGACGCATTGTATTTAGAGGAGCAAAAAATAAGCAGCCATAAAATTGCAGAACAGGTCTGTTTGATGAAAGAATTTCAAAATGCAGATAAAGTATTATTATTTGCATCTTATAAAAGTGAAGTAAATACAGAAGAAATTTTTCGTGCAGCACAGGAACAGGGAAAAGAAATGTATTTTCCGAAAGTAATTGGAAAAGAGATGGAATTCTTTCAAGTGCAGAAGAAAGAAGACCTTTTGGAAGGTTACCGGGGAATCCGGGAACCGAAAGAAGATGAAAACCGGAAATTTAAGCCACAGGCAGGGGACAAAATTTTTATCCTTGTGCCGGGTGCAGTATTTGATGAAGCAGGCAATCGCATTGGTTATGGCGGTGGCTACTATGATAAATTTCTGCAGAAGCTGAAAGATAAAATGGAGGACAGCATGATGGAGATGAATGGTGTTTCCATTGTTGCTGTAGCATTTGATTGTCAGATCGTAGAGAGAGGACAGATTCAATCGGAAATACATGATTGGAAAGTACAGTACATTGTGACGGAAGCTAATGTAATTGCCACTTCAGAAAAGGCATAATTGATAATATTCTGTAACAGTCAGCCAAAGGCTGAACGGTTACAATATTCTTTAGAAAATCTGCTTGGAAATGGTATAAATGAAATAAAAAACAAGGAATCAGAGAGACTTTATTTGCGGGTCTCTCTTTTTGGTGTATAATAATGAGGCAGAAAAAACAAAGGACAAGAGAGTGTAAAAAATCGTATGGTATTTAGTAGTTTAGAGTTTATATTTTTGTTTTTGCCAATATTTTTATTTGTTTATTATAGAGCACCATTTTCGAAAAAGAATCTGATTCTTTTTCTGGGAAGTATTGTGTTTTATGGGTGGGGAGCATTGGAAAATCCGGAATATCTTATATTCTTCCTGCTCACGATTTTTATGAATTTTGTGCTGGGGCAGACAATGGAAGCTTTTCCAAAGATGAAAAAAGGATTGTTGCTATTTGCTCTTATTTATAATGTATTCCCGCTGGCATTATTTAAAATTACAATTAATAACATCATCTTGCCGGTAGGAATTAGTTTTTTTACATTTCAGAATCTGTCGTATGTGTTTGATGTTTATTATGGAAAAGTAAAAGCGGAGCGTTCGCTGGTGAATTATGGGGCATACATTAGTATGTTTCCACAGTTAATTGCAGGGCCGATTATTACGTATAATGAAATCAGGGTACAGCTTACAAAAAGAACGATTACATGGAAGCATACAAAGATAGGAATTGTCTATTTTCTTTTAGGTTTAGGTGCAAAAGTCTTGATTGCAAATCGTATTGGCGGTTTGTGGCATGATATTACAAAAATCGGATATGAGAGTATTACGACGCAGCTTGCATGGATGGGCATTATTGCGTATTGTCTGCAGTTATATTTCGATTTTTGGGGATATTCTCTTATGGCAGTTGGTATGGGACGTATGCTTGGATTTCATTTTCCAAAGAACTTTGACGCACCATACCGTGCAACAAGTATGAGTCAGTTTTACCGCAGATGGCATATGACGCTTGGAAACTGGTTCAGGGACTATGTATATATTCCGCTTGGCGGAAACAGGGTATCTCCGATCCGTATGATTGGAAATCTATTTGTAGTATGGCTTTTGACCTCATTATGGCATGGTGTGGAATGGAATTTTATCGTTTGGGGAATGGGTATTTTCTGCTTGGTTGTTATTGAAAAGTTTGGAATTGGAAAATGGCTGGAAACCCATAAATTTGTTGGTCATTTGTATGTTTTAGCGATTGTCCCAATGATGTGGCTGACCTTTCTTATGACGGATTTTTCATCTTATCAGATATATCTTGCAAAGCTGTTTCCATTTTTCGGTGAAGCAGGAGAAGCGCTGTTTGCAACAGATTATTTAAAATATTTAGAAATTTACTGGCCATTCTTTTTGGCAGGATTTTTCTTTTTAACAGAGACCTCTGAAAAATTAATCAAGAAATATTATAAATCTACTGGGATGAAAATATTCTTGCTGCTGATTTTTGGTTTGTCTGTTTATTGTATGTATATGGGAATGAATGACCCATTTTTATATTTTAGATTTTAGAATCGAGTAGTGAAAAGTATGAAAAAAATTATGAAAAAGAAACAGCAGTTATTATCCATCTTTGGTCTATGGGTCGCCACTATTGTGATATTAGTTGTTATTTTTGCAAAGTATTATCAAGTTGGGAATACTAATTTGTTTACTTATATTGTGCAGGTGGAACATGGAACAGAAGCAGAAGATACCCGGAATCATACAGACGAATTAGAAAAAAATACAGGATTGCTGTCAAGTGAGATGGATTCCATTGAGAGTGTCTTGACCGAAATTGATTCAACTGAAATTTATTTAACTGAAATAATGGAAATACCTGCACGTTTGGAGTTCCTTCCAGGTGATAAGTCGTATTTTGATGATGCACTGTTTATTGGTGATTCCAGATGCGTTGGAATTGCAGAATATGGAAATTTGGACAATGCCACGTTTTTTGTGCGTGAAGGAATGGCAGTTCGTAATGTGTGGGAGAAAGAATCAACGGTAAAAGATGTGGGTAAGATGTTTTTGCAGGATCTGTTAGAGGCAAACTCTTATGCCAAAATTTATGTTATGCTAGGATTTAATGAGCTTGGCTATGATCACGATGAAACCGCAGCAAAGTATAAAGAGACATTGGATAAATTGCATGAAATGGAGCCGCAGGCAATTATTTATGTGTGTTCCAATCTTCATGTAACAGCAGAGGAGACGGCTAAAAATCCAACATTTGGGAATTCCAATATCGATATGTTCAATGAAAAAATCCGTGCGTTTACAGATCATGAGACTTTCTTTTATTTAGATGTAAATGAAAAGTTTAATGATGAAGCAGGTAATTTGATGGATGAGTATACCAGCGATCGTGTGCATTTACGCGCAAAATACTACCAGGAATGGTCGGATTGGTTTGCTCAAAAAACCATACAGAAAAATGATTCAAACAGTCACTCAGAGAGTGAATGACATGAATAATTTGGAAGATTCTGCAGAAACTATAAAAATAATAGAAAAAAGGTAACTATTCAGTACAGCTCAAAACACTTGCTGTTTTGAGCGTAAGAAAGTGAATCAGGTGTGGGCAAACCCATCTGGGAAGCAGATTTCGCATGGGTTTGCGAATCGTAACTTGCCAAGCATACCGAAAAGCTGCCTGTGGCAGGTTTGCAGGTTGTGGAGGTACTGAACAGTTACGAAGAAGGATTAGTTTCTGCAGGAGGATGACGATGAAATCATTATGGAGTCAAACAGTACAGTTCCCGGAGAGGAAAACGTTAAAGGGAGACCTTAGAGCAAAAAATGTGGTGATTGGAGCAGGTATGGCGGGTGTTTTAATTGCATATCTGTTACAGGATAAAGGACAGGAGGTTATTGTTTTAGAAGCAGATACGATTGCCGGGGGTCAGACGAAAAATACAACAGCAAAGATTACCAGCCAGCATGGATATATCTATTATGATATGGCAAAGCATACCGGCATAGAACGTGCCAAAGGATATGCACAGGCCAACGAAGCGGCTATACAAATTTATAAAAAGATTATTACGAAAGAAGGAATCTCGTGTCATTTTGAAGAGCTTCCTTCTTTTTTGTATACACAAAAAGAAGAAGGAATAGAAAAACTAAAAAGAGAGGCAAAGGCAGCAAGAGCCTGTGGAATTCAGGCAGAATATGTAAGAGGGGATAAGATTACGGAATTACCATTTGGAGTAGCCGGTGCAGTCAGGTTTGAACATCAGGCACAGTTTCATCCGCTGGAGTTCATACAGAAACTTGCAGAAAAACTGACGATTTATGAACATACAAAAGTATTGGAAGTGGATGAACGATTTGTTATCACGGAAAAAGGTGTAGTTGTAGCAGATAATGTAATTTTTGCTACACATTATCCATTTCCAATTGTACCGGGATATTATTTTCTGCGTCAGCATCAGAGCAGAAGCTATGTACTTTCGCTGAAAGGAGAGGGAGTTCCGGAAAAATTAAGTGGGATGTATTATGGAATTGACAGGGATGGACTATCTTTTCGATGTGCACAGGGAAATTTAATCTTAGGAGGAAGTTCACATAGGACAGGAAAGCGATTTCAGGTAGATAGCAAAAGAACGAGAGAACGTTTTCCGGGTTCATTTTGTTATTTAAGAGAACAGGCAGAGTGTTATTATCCAAAGGCAGAAGAAACAGGGAGCTGGGCAGCGCAGGACTGTATGCCGCATGACGGAATCCCTTTTATTGGAAAGTTTTCAATACAAAGGGACAATTGGTATGTTGCGACAGGTTTTCAAAAATGGGGAATGACGACGGCTATGGTGTCTGCCATGCTTATCTGTGATGCAATTATGGAACGGGAGAATCCGTGGAGCTGGATATTTTCACCACAGAGATATCTGATAAGAGCCGGGTACAGACATTTTTTGATAGATGTATGGGAGAGTGTAAAAGGATTAAGCAAAGGTGTGTTTCAAAAAAACAAAAAGACCTGCAGCCACATGGGATGTGCACTGCATTGGAATGAAGAAGAACAAAGTTGGGATTGCTCTTGTCATGGTTCTCGTTACGGAAAAGAGGGAAATGTATTGGATGGTCCTGCACAGATGAATTTTTTGGAAAAGAATTAGTAAAGAATATATGGAAATTCAAGTTTCGAACAATTTGACAAAAATCGCGTAGGCAAAAGAAATAGATTGTGTTAAAATTAAATCCTGTAGAGAGTTATCAGAAGTATTGGGGGAAATACATATGTACTTATTATTCTTTTTAGCATGGATTATTTTTAACGGGAATATTACGCTTGAAATTGTAATATTCGGTGTAGTTATTGCAGCAGTAGTTTTTGCATTCATGTGTAAATTTATGGACTACAGCCTGAAAAAGGAAGCGAACGTTTATAAAAAATTCATCGGGTTTCTTGCATATGCAATTTTGTTGATTCGTGAAATTATCAAAGCAAATCTTGCGATTATTCCAAGAATTTTAACAGTTGAAGAAGAGATGGAGCC
>CAYVGA010000040.1:0-16172 GCA_964449855.1 uncultured Lachnobacterium sp. | reverse complement strand
AGTCCTTCAAGTGGAGTAAGACCCATAGAAGTATCTACGGATTTTCCGTTTTTAACCGCACAGATAGATGCACCGTTACCTAAGTGGCAAACGATAGTTTTAAGTTCTGCATAGTCTTTTCCAAGAATGTCAGCAGCACGTTTTGAAACATAGCTGTGGCTTGTTCCGTGGAAACCATAACGACGCACACTGTATTTTTCATAATATTCATATGGAAGACCATACATATAAGCTACGTCTGGCATTGTCTGATGGAAAGCTGTATCAAATACTGCTACCATAGGTACGTTTGGCATAAGTTCCTGACAAGCACGGATACCAATTAAGTTTGCCGGGTTATGTAATGGAGCTAAGTCATTACATTCTTCGATTACATTGATAACTTCTTCTGTAAGAACTGTAGATGTAGCAAATTTTTCTCCGCCATGTACTACACGGTGCCCTACTGCTTCGATAGCTGAAAGATCAGCGATAGCACCAGTAGATTCATTTACTAATGCGTCTAACACAAGCTTAATTGCCTGTTTGTGTGTTGGCATAGCTGCTTCTGTTACTTCTTTGTCACAGCCGGCTTTCTGATAAATAAGACGTCCATCAATACCGATTCTTTCGCAAAGACCTTTTGCCAATACAGCTTCTGTCTGAGAATCGATAAGCTGATACTTAAGCGATGAGCTACCACAGTTAATTACTAATACGTTCATAGTTTTTCTTCTCCTTATAATTTAAAATTTGTAAACATTACAATTTACTCTAATTATACCCTCTATTTTTTCTATGTACAAGTCCAAAAATAAAGGTATTAGAAAATAAATATATTTTATAAAATTTATTTTAAAAAATTGCCCTATGAAAGAGAACGTGGTATACTTATATTATAAATTTTATGAAAAGGAGGCGTCATTATGAAAGTCGTAGGAATCGTTGCAGAATACAACCCTTTCCACAAGGGACATGCTTACCAAATTGAACAACTTCGCGAAAAAACGCAAGCCGATTATATTATCATTGCCATGAGTGGCAATTTCCAGCAGAGAGGCGTACCCGCCCTTTGTGATAAATTCAGTCGTGCTCATATGGCGCTTTTACATGGTGCGGATTTAGTATTAGAAATTCCAACTCTCTGGGCGACCGCTTCTGCAGAATATTTTGCAGGCGGCGGTATCGGCACATTGGAGGCAACCGGCGTTGTCACTCATTTGGGATTTGGTGCGGAGTCTGACTCTCTAGAACAGTTGCAGCAAATTACATCTGTTTTGAAAGACGAGCCTGACATTTATCGTAAAGTTTTATGCAATTCCATTCGTTCCGGCAACCCATTTCCTGTTGCCAGAAAAAATGCTTTAGTTACCTCCCTTCCACATATACCAAGCGGAGAATTAGAAGATATTTTAAACTCACCGAACAATATTCTGGCAATCGAATACCTCAAAACATTACCGGAGCATATTGAACCTGTTCTCATTCCTAGAAAAGGAGCAGGTTATCACGACACGGAAATTAACACGGAATTTCCATCTGCTTCTGCAATTCGTGAAATTCTTTTGGGTGAAAATCCTTTAGAATCCATGAATTTAGTTGAACAGGCTATGCCGGCAGAAGCCTTTGCTATATTAAAAGAAGCCTTTGACAAAGGAGCGCTTATTGAACCAAATGACATATCTGATGTATTAGGTTACTGTCTCCTTTGCCTGTCCCATAAAGGCTATGATTCTTTTGCAGATTGCACAAAGGATTTATCCAATAAAATCAAAAATCATTTGAATGAATATGTTACTTTTAATGATTTTGTTATGACTTTGAAATCCAAAGATTTGACCCACAGCCGAGTTACCCGCTGTCTGCTTCATATCTTATTAAATATTAAACAAACCGACTACAGCATCGGTAAAGCAATTGGATTTGCACCATATCTAAGGGTTTTGGGATTCCGACGTGATTCTTCTGATTTATTAGCAGAAATCAACGAACGAGCAACTTCCCCAATTATCAGAAAAGTGGCGGATGCCGATAAAGCATTAGATTACGAAACCCACAAAATTTTCGAAAGAGATGTTTTGGCTTCCAATTTATTCTACCAACGTATGGCCAACAAGTCCAAAACGAAGCCGGTAAATGAATTTACGCATCAAATGATAATATTATAGTTTACGATATAGCTCAAAAAAGGAATATCAAAAACCTACAAAAAAGAACACCTTACGTATGTATTTAGAAATTTAATGTCTGAGTACGATTTCAAAATACATACGTAAGGTGTTCTTTTTCGTAGAATTTAGATAATCTCTTTTCTTATCTAAATCGCAAATTGACTATTATAAAGCGTATAGTAAAATCCTTTCTTCTCCAACAGCGTTTCATGTGTTCCCTGCTCAACAATCTTTCCTTCGTTCATCACTAGAATAAGGTCTGCTTCATGTATAGTAGAAAGACGATGTGCCACAATAAAACTGGTTCGTCCCTTCATCATCGTTAAAAACGCTTTTTGGATTTGAATTTCTGTACGTGTATCAATGGATGATGTTGCTTCATCCAAGATGAGCATTGGCGGCAGGGCAAGCATGACTCTGGTGATACAAAGAAGCTGCTTTTGTCCCTGCGACAAATTACCGCCATCTTCACTGATAACCGTATCGTATTTGTTTGGCAAGCGCTTAATAAAGCTGTGTGCATGCGCTGCTTTTGCCGCTGCTATCATTTCCTCTTCTGTTGCATTTGGTTTTCCCATACAAATATTTTCCCGAATGGTTCCTGCTTTCAACCAGGTTTCCTGCAATACCATGCCATAGCTGTTTCGAAGACTCTTTCGAGTGACAGACATAATATCATGCATATCTGCTTTTTCTGAAAAACAGAATCCATCATCCATATTCCGTTTTTTGTCCCCCGCATATTCTGTGTCATTTTTTATTTCGCCCAAAGAAATGATTCCATTATCTACATCATAAAAACGCATCAAAAGATTAATAAATGTCGTTTTTCCACATCCGGTTGGTCCTACGATGGCTACGCGCTGTCCCGGTTTTACCTGAAGGTTAAAATCCTCAATAAGGCTCTGTTCTGGTGCATATGAAAAATAAACATTTTCAATAGAAACATGTCCGTCTGCTTTTTCTAATTCATATGCATTCGCATTATCTGGAACTTCTGCCTCTTCTTCAATTAACTCAAAAATACGCGCAGCACAGGCAAGAGCATTTTGAAATTCCGTTACCACACCGGAAATTTCATTAAATGGCTTGGTATACTGGTTTGCATATGTCAAAAAACAGGATAACTGCCCTACTGAAATACTGCCCGAAACTGCAGATAACGCACCGAAAACTCCTACTGCCGCATATACCAGACTATTTACAAATCGGGTAGACGGATTCACAAGGCTGGAAAAAAATGTCGCATTTAAAGAATATTTTTGCAAACGATTATTTATCTCCTCGAATTTTTCCTGTGCTTCTTTCTCATGCGAAAATGCCTGTACCACCTTTTGATTTCCAATCATTTCATCAATAAGAGCCGTCTGTTCACCTTTTGTCTTAGATTGCAGTTGAAACATGGAGTATGTTCTGCTTGCAATAAAACTGGCAACAAACAGCGATACCGGTGTAACCAGCACAACCACTACTGTGATTTTAACATCCAAAAACAGCATAAATAACAATGTGCCTGCAATTGTTGCCAACCCCGAAAACAATTGTGTAAATCCCATCAACAGACCTTCCGCAAACGTGTCCACATCTGCAATCACACGGCTGACCATATCCCCATGAGAACGTGCATCCATGACACGAAGAGGCAGTTTTTCTATCTTCTGAAAAGCATCTTTTCGAATATCCATAACAATATGATACGTCATTTTGTTATTGCAGATATTCATTACCCATTGTGCAAGTGCATTGACTGCGATTACAAGAATTGCCGTTTTTATAATTCCGGAGATACCTGCAAAATCCACTTTCCCTTCTTCTATAATAAAGTCTAAAGCTTCACCGGTAAGGATTGGAAAATACAACGTCATGGCTACAGTTACCATAGCAAGAAGTATGGAAATCACCAATAACAGAATATACTTTTTCATGTATCGAAATACTTTTCGCAATGTATCTATCTGCACTACTCTCTGATTCAACGCATCCCTTTTTTCCTGTGCCGCATCTTTATTCTCAGTTGCCATCTTTTTCTGTACTGCATCCTGATTCTTCGTTGCCGCCTTTTCTTTCTTACGCATGAGTCCTGTCTCCTTCCTCTTTCCTAAATTGGGAGTCATAGATTTCTCTATAAACCGCACAAGTCTCTAACAGCTCTTTGTGGGTTCCGATTCCCACTGCCTCGCCATCTTCCAACACAATAATCCTATCTGCATGCTGAATAGAAGACGTTCTCTGTGAAACAATAAATACCGTCCTATTTTCTGTAATGGTCTGCAATGCATCACGAAGCTTTGCATCTGTCGCAAAATCAAGAGCAGAGGCACTATCATCCAATATCAAAACATCCGGATTTTTCACAAGTGCCCTTGCAATCGTAAGACGCTGTTTCTGTCCACCGGAAAGATTGCGACCTCCCTGTTCTATCATATGCTCTAATCCATTTTCTTTTCCTTTTACAATATCTACAGCCTGTGCCAATTCGATTGCATTCCACAACGCTTCCTCACTGGCATCCGGATTCCCCCATCGAAGATTTTCTTCTATTGTCCCTTTGAAAAGAACTGCTTTTTGTGGAACCACTCCCACTTTCTCACGAAGCTGAGCCAATGGATATTCTCGCACATCCGTACCTTCTAATAACACTGTGCCTTTGGAAACATCATAAAAACGCGGAATCAGATTTACCAAAGTAGATTTTCCGGAACCAGTTCCACCAATAATACCAATCGTCTGTCCGCGTCCTGCTTCAAACGAGAGATTCGAAAGTGCCGCTTCTGTACTCTTTCCATAACGCATTGCTACATCTGCAAATGTTACCATAGGTGCGGAAGGATTACTTAACACCCTAGCGTGATTCTTTTCTTTAATTGCAGGCTCCTTTTCTAATATATCTGCCACACGATTGCCACAGGCAATGGCTTTTGTAATCAAAATAATTAAATTTGCGAGTTTTACCAGCTCCACAAGAATCTGAGACATATAGCTTACTAATGCCACCACTTCTCCCTGTGTGAGAATTCCCGCATATACCTGTTTTGCACCAATCCAGATAATCACAACTGTTGCAATATTTACAATCAAAAGGGTTGCCGGATTCATCAATGCAGAAATACGCCCAACCAAAAGCTGTATATTCGTCAGTACTTCATTCGACTCGTTAAATTCCTCAATTTCTTTTTCCTCTTTGTTAAACGCACGAATCACACGAACACCCGCCAAATTCTCTCGCGTCTTTCCAAGCACCTTATCCAATGCCGCCTGTACTTTTTTATAAAGCGGCATTGTAATGAGCATAACTCCAAATACAATTACAGACAACAGTGGAATGGTTATCACAAAAACAATTGCAGCCTTTACATCCACTGTAAGAGCCATAATCATCGCACCAAATACCACAAATGGCGAACGCATAAACAGACGCAGTACCATGTTCACCCCTGACTGCAACTGATTCACATCGCTTGTCATACGGGCAATCAGAGTACTGGTTCCAACTTCATCCACGTCTGCATAAGATAATTTCTGAATATGCGAAAATAATGCACTACGAAGCTGTGTTGCAAAACCAACTGCAGCCCGTGCTGCAAAATACTGGGCACTTACCGCACATCCCAAACCAATCACCGCAAGCAGAATCAAAATTCCACACCGGCTGAAAATATAGCTCTTATCCCCATTCGAAATACCAATATCAATCATCTGCGCCACTACCAATGGAACAATCAATTCAAAGATAGCCTCTAACATCTTAAACAAAGGTGCTATCACCGATTCTTTCTTATAATCTTTTAAAAATACAAGTATCTTTTTCATAATACAAACTCCATATTCGAACTATACAATTTCATCCGCACCATTCACCGTGGAGCGTTTTTATATTACAGGAAACAGCCCAAAACAGACTTTTTGCTATAACATAAAACAAGAGGTCATCCCTTATTGGACAACCTCTTTTTGTTTCTATTAAGCTTCTTCCGGTTTTTCAACTACTGCAATAGCACCCTTCTGCATAGGGATACGGCAGTTTCTGTTGTTACCAAATTCTACGATAACTGTATCATCCTGAATATCAATGATAGTTCCATAGAATCCACTTGTAGTAAGAACGATATCCCCTACTACTAATTCGCTAAGCATCTGTGCTTTTTTCTTTTCTTCCTTCTGCTGTGGACGAATCATAATAAAATACATAAATACAAACAATAATACCATAGGTAATACTGTTGATAAAAGTGCTTCTCCAGTACCAACTGTTTGTGCCAAAATTGAATACATCAATGTTTCCTCCTACCTGAATAATATACTCTGTGCGATATTATACTAGATCTTTTGAAATAGGGCAAGCATTAATTCTAGATTTCATACCACTTGATTTCATTCGCTTCCATATGAAGTTCAAAGGAAGTTCCATCACCACGATACACCGTTGTATCCTGTGGTTCGTAAGTGTTATTTACGACACAGTATTTTCCATTTTTTACAAATGCATGTACTTCTACATTGAAGTTTGCACTAAACCATTTGTGGAGTTCTGCTTCACTGTTTGCACTCCAAAGAATACTTCTATAAAGAATACGGCTGTTTTCAAAGCTATATGGAAGACCGCTGATATAAACAGAACGACCTTTTCCAAAGCTATTTACTGCCATCTGCACTTCTTTTTCACGCTGAACGAGAATTTCTGTATTTTCATATGCAAAAATACTCTTCTTTCCTTCACCAAAATCTACCGGTTTCGTAATATCCTCTAAGATAAAGTGGTCCGGATGTTCCTCCCAGTTGTATTTATCATAATTTAATGTGAAGCCGGTTTCTTTTTCTACACCGAGTACATTTGCAAGCTGAAGGAAATGTCCCTGAAACTGGTGACCGGAAGGTTCACCAACACCAATAAACCCACCGCCATTATAAACAAATTCACGAATGGCTGCAGAAATGTTTGCATTTTCCCAAATCGCTCCGCCTGTGTGTGCGGTATCCGCATCACCTACATTGATGATAACGTCAATATCATTTAAGATACCTGCATCTTTTTCGATATCATCAAAAGAAATAAATACAACATCAAATGGTGCACCACTTAAAGTTTCAATGATGCCTGCATAGCTGTAGTTCTGTTTTTGATACAATGCATGATGTACCATGTGACAGCCCCACTTACGGATTTTGCCCCAGCTATTTAATACAGCTACTTTCTTTACACAGTAAGGTGTAGTACCTTTTGCGTTATCATATAATTCACGGAATTCATCACATACAGATTCTACATATTCGATAAATTCCGGAAAATCCAATGCAAGTTTCAAATATCCGCCATAGCCAATACGGTCGATTGGTTTACGTAAAATCGCACGTCTTGCTGTTACCCAATTTTCTTTTGCTTCTTTTACCGGATTACCGCCTTCATAGAAGGTATCCGGGAAGAAGTATGGTAAAAATCTTCCTTCGGTGTATTTCACACCTTCAATATCTGAAATAAGTCGAAGTGTGGAACCATTACCTACACTGCCTACGACTGCATCCAATCCGATGGTCTTGAACTCTTCCATAAATGGTTCCGTTCCAATCCAATGGTCCCCGAGGAACATCATCGCTTCTTTGCCACATTCATGTGTAATATCTACCATCTCTTTTGCAAGAGCTGCTACTTCACGTCTCTGGAATGCCTGGAAGTCTTTGAATTCCTTGCTAGGTACACGATACTGGTTATTATAATAGCCCTGGTCAATGATGTATTCCGGACGGAATTTGTATCCTACTTCTTTTTCAAACTGTTCCAAAATATATGGAGATATAGAAGCGGAATATCCATACCAGTCCACATAACGTTCTCTCTTTAACTCATCAAACATCAACGTGAACTGATGGAAGAATGTGGTATAACGAATCACGTTTACATATGGATGCTCTTCACAGAATTTGCGAAGTCTTTCCATACTGTATTTATGTGTTTTTGGCTGGCGAACATCAAAAGTAATCTGATGCTCAAAATCTTTCCAATCATTCGTTACCGCATTATACATATGTACCGGGTCCCAGATTAAGTATGCTAAAAAGCTTACTGTATATTCATGGAATTTGTACGGATTTTCAATCACAACACAGCCGCTTACTTCGTCATAGTGCCATTTATCTGCTGCTACAACTTCGCCTGTCGAACGGTCTACTACTTCCCACCAGCGAGTAATATCATCTCTGGTATTTACCTGCATGAGTTCATCAGAAATCCCTTTCATCAAAGAAATAGATAAGGTATCTTCCGTTGCAGTATAAAAACCAGTCATAATGTAACACTGCTGTACTTCGTCCGGGTTTGCTTTTGCCCATTCGTTATCTTTTCTTGTTGTATAATATGTGGAATAAATTTTTGCGCCTACTTTTGTAAGCTCTTCCGGGAATTCTGTACCATCACAGTCACGAATCGCATCTGCGCCCCATTTTTTCAAAATTTCAATTGTTTCTGGAACAACGTCTAAGTTTGTAGGGATAGTTACCCTTCCTGTTTTTTTCATTGTTTCGCTCATACCTTCTCACATTCTGCCTATCCGGCTGTTTTATTTTCTATAAGGATAATTATAAATTGCTAATGCAGTCAATAATACACCGACTCCTATAAGCATCTGAATCAATCCGCCCAATTCACCGGTCTGCTTCCAGCCAGTAAACACGAGTACAAATCCTGTCAAAAAGCAGATAAGGATGGATGCAACTCTAAGAATTGGATTATCATTTATAAATTTCATTTTACTACCTCCTTAGCCTTTCAATCCACCAACAGTCATACCCTGTGTCAACTGTTTCTGTACACAAATATATAAAATCAAAGTTGGTAACATTACCATTACAAGACCTGCATACATCATACCATATTCTGCGGATGCCTGCTGTGCTAACATCAGATTTAACAAACCTACCGGCAAAGTCTTTTCTGAATCATATCCGTTCATCAAAGTCATCGAAATAATGTATTCATTCCAGAATGATAAAAAGTTAAATAAAATTACAGTAATAATCGATGGTTTTGCCATTGGAAAAATGATTTTCCACATGGTAGTCGAAAAACCTGCACCATCAATGTATGCTGCTTCTTCATAATCATGAGGAAGTGTTACAAAATATCCCGACAACAGGTAAATCGTAAATGGCAAAGCTGTTGCCGCATAAACTACAGCAAGCACAAATAGATTGTTTAATAAGAATCCCTCTTCCATGAAATTCATTAACCACATATCCCCATCTCTTAACATTAAGAAAATAGGTACTACGATATAGTTTACATTAATGAACAAACCTGCCATAAAGCCTGTACGAATCAATTTGCTTCCCTTAAATTCAAATCTGGCAAGTGCATAAGAAGCCGGTAATGCCACTACTAATAATATCACAATTGCAATTGCTGTTACAATTACAGAATTTAACAGGTAATCACCCATTTGTGCCTTGTTCCATGCATTTACAAAATTTTCCCAATGCAATCCGTTTGGCAATTCCCATGGATTTCCATAAAATTGGCTGTTCTCTTTTAATGAAGCCATAAATACCCAGGCTACAGGCACAACAATACTAACCGCCAATGCAATCAGTACAACATAGATAAAAATTTTATATAAATTTACCCCTTTTGATTTTTGCCGTTCCATTCTACTACCTCCTAGATTTCTAATGGTTCACGATCTGTAACCTTATTTACAAAACCAGATAATGCAAAGGAGAACAAGAAAATAATTACACCTACTGCCATGCTGTAGCCGTAAAGTCCTGCATCTTTCTGCTTGTACATATAGCTCAATGCCACTTCGGAAGCTCCGTTTGGTCCACCTGAAGTCATTGCTGTTACAAAAAGGAATGTCATATTTATTGTTGAAATTACAAAGAAGGTCAAGGTAGTACGAATGTTTGTCCAGATAAGCGGAATCGTAATTTGGAAAAACTGCTGAATCTTGTTCGCACCATCTAATCCGGCACTTTCATAAAGACTTTCAGAAACTGCTGACATAGATGCCATATACATAACCATGTAATAACCAATTGCCTGCCAAACCAAAGCAATCAGCAGGCTGACCATAACCATAGTTTCGCCTTTCCAAAGAATTGGACTTTCTAATACATCTGGATTAAATATTCCTATAATACTATTTAACATACCATTCTCAGGTTTGTAAATAGCAGAAAAAATACCAGAGATAACTACTACGGATAAAATATTAGGAATATAGAAAATAATACGGAATAAATTCTGTCCTTTTACTTTCTCACGAGTAAGGATTGCTGCAAATACAATTGCAAATCCAAACGTAATAATCGTTACCATTACAATCATCAAAATCATATTCTGACAAGAACGAATAAATTTCGGATCATTAAATGCAGCCTGAAAATTTGCCAATCCCACAAAGGTTTCTGTTGGAGAATAAGCACCTCTTTCAAATAAAGACATTCGAAATACATTGATGGTTGGCACAATCATAAATATAACAAACAAAATTGTCGCCGGTGCCACACAACCAAACAGAAAGAGGCTTCTTCCCTTACTATTTTTCATAAAATGTCACATCCTCTCTTTCTAGTCGTAATCAATCAAAAACGGCGAACAGTAACCTGCCCGCCGTCCATCAAATACACACTATTTAATAATGTTTTCTCTCATTGTGTCAGTTGCTGCTTTGATATTATCAATCCACTGCTCTTTTGTCATAGTTCCTTCAACTAAAGAGTTGATTGGATCGAAGAATACTTCCTGAATTGTTCCAAGACCAGCTACTGATTTGTAAGCTGCAAAACCACCCATAGCTGCTTTTGCACCATTATCATAAATAGAATAGAACATTACGTTGTCGCCTTCTAATTTATCAGCGATACCAAGTACTGGCTGAATTGCATTGTGACTTGCAAAGATTTCACAAGCTTTATCACTGTAAAGGAATGCTACGAACTGTTTTGCTTCGTCGATATTTTTAGCTCCCTTTGGAATCCAAGCCTGTTCAAACCATGTAAAGCTGTAGCCATCTCCGCCTGCTTCTACTGCCGGAAGAGCTGTCATGCCCCATTTGAAGCCTTCTGCTCTTGGAGAATCTTTCATTTCCTCAACGATCCATGTACCGTTTGGCATGAAGATTGCTTTGTTGTCTAATACGAACTGCTGGTTCTGTTTGAAGTCTTCACCGTTTGCCTGTGCTGGTGTAGATGGATGTGTGTATTCCGCTAATTTGCCAAGGATTTCGAATACTTTCTGTCCTTCTTCTGTATCCCAAACACCTTCTTCATAGTTTGTAGCTGCGTTGAAGAAATCAGCACCGCCTACAGAGTACATTAATGCATAAAGGAATGCATCAAAGTAACCTGCTGTTGGATATGTAAATAAGTAGATGCCTTCCGCTTTTGCTTTGTCACCTAATTCCCACATTTCATCCCAAGTTGTTGGAACTTCCCAGCCTTTTTCTTCTAATAATCCAGCGTTGTAGAATAATCCACATGGAGAATAGAACATAGGAGCAAGGTAAGTTTTGCCATCACCGTATGGGTTTGTTAAAACTGTTTCTGTAAAGCCGCCTGCGATTTTGTCAGATACTTTTGCAGATTCGCCAGGAACTGTCATAGATAATACATCTGTAAGATCTGTGATTAAGTTGTCTTTGATAAACTGTTCTGTTAATCCAGCTTCACGGCCTGTTGCCAAATGAATAACGTCTGGATATTTGTTACCCTGCATTGAAGGTCCAATTTCATTTTCTAATTCTTTAGAAATGATTAACTCTACTTCAATACCTGTTTCTTCTGTGAAGGCTGCTGTTACTTCTTTCCATAAATCAGCACCATAACCACCTTCAAAAGCTGCAACTGTGATTTTCTTTGCTGCTTCAGTGTCGCCATTCTGAGTATCTCCGTTGCCACTGTCGTTGTTTCCGCCACCACAACCAGTGAACAGAGTGAGTACCATTGTCATACACAAAAGCACGCTTAAAATTCTCTTTTTCATTTTGAAATACCCTCCTTTAATTTTTCTTCAAAGTTACGATACATTCAGTATAGCATTTGTTTAGTTGTATTCAATTCATATATTGCTATGTTTTTTATACATATTGCTCATTTGGTTGATTTGTATGATTTCACATTTTTTTTTGCATTTTTTTGTGCAATACTTCCATATTTTTTTACCAATATATTACTTATTAATTTCTTAATACTTTTATCTTTTTTCGACTTTTTTCTTTTTCATTTTATTTTATCTGAATATTCCTCCTATTTTCTCCTTTTTTCGTTATTCAAACTATTTTTTCTTGCATTTTCCTCTCAAAATATTATAATTATATTGTTATTTATGTATTTCCCGACAGCAATAAACTTAAAATTTGTTTTCGTTTCTTTTCGAAACAGTTATAGGAGCATACCATGAAACCAAACATCCCTAATTATTTTCTAAATTCCGACTACTCATCCATCAATAAAGTAAAACTGCTATACGCCTCTGCATCTCGCTATAATGGGGATTGGCATAGCAGTCTGCATACACATTACTGCTCGGAACTATTCTACGTTACAGATGGACAAGGACAATTTCAGATTGAAGATCAGGTATATCCGGTTTCTGCACATGACCTGGTCATTGTAAATCCCAATGTCGAACATACCGAAATGAGCCATAATGCACATCCTTTGGCATATATTGTTATCGGCATCGAGGATGTCGAACTCGTCTCCTCTGACGAAGATGAAGAAGTTCATTTTCGTATTATTAACTTAAAAGAAATCAAAGATATTGTACGTTTTTATTTTGATCATATATTAGAGGAAATTTCCGGAAATACACCGGATAGTGAAATTATGTGCCGAAATCTCATGGAAAATCTGGTCATTCTGCTTAGCCGACAGGAGAATTTTGCCATCACACTGACACCAATCCAAAAGAAAAGTACGCGTCTGTGCATTGCCGTCCGGCAATATATTGATAATCATTTTAAAGAGAATCTTTCTTTGGAAATGCTGGCAGAAATCACTCATGTGAGCAAATATCATATGGTACATGTTTTCACGGAAGAATATGGGATTTCCCCTATTAATTATCTGATCTATAAGCGAATTGAGGAAGGGAAAAAATTATTACAGACAACTGACTATTCCCTTGCCCTGATTGGGCGAACACTAGGATTTTCTTCCCCAAGTTATTTCTCACAAGTGTTTAAAAAACATGCCGACTGTACACCACTCGAATACCGGAAACAGAGCCGCAAAGAAGATTTACATTCCATTTAAAAAGAAAGCGCCGCTTGCAAATCCTTTTTTACAAGCGGCAAACGATAAAAAGCTGCCACAGCTTTATGCCTGCGACAGCTCTTTATCTTTATCTTTATTTATACTCTATTTATACTCTATTTGTATTTAGCTACAATATTCTGCATAATATCCCATTTGGCTTCCATATCCGCTACCAGCTTAAACTGTGTACGTGCGCGGTCTAAGTTATGTTCCGGTCTATGGATTTTATAATATACGTCACCTTCCAGATAATCCGTCAGAAAACGCATACCACATTCATAGGTCATAAGTTTCGCTCCCATCGGGAATAAATCTACTTCTTTTTCGGTCAGCTTATGTCCACAGCCATCCAGAAATCCTTTGGTATATACCTCGAATAATTCCATATTACAACTGATTTTGTCCAAATCCTTTTCATCTTCTGCACCTGTGCTGGCACCGGAACGAATAGAATCACCAAAATCATACATAGCAAGTCCCGGCATAACCGTATCCAAATCCACCACACAGATTCCTTTTCTGGTCACATTATCCAGCATAATGTTGTTTAGCTTTGTGTCATTGTGGGTAACACGAAGTGGAAGTTCTTTGTTCTCAATCATATCTACAAACACACTGGCATCTGCTTCTCTATCCAATATAAACTGAATTTCTTCCTGCACTTCTGCTGCTCTGCCCATAATATCTGCTTCCAAAGCTTTCTTAAAATTCGCAAAACGATTTCTGGTATCGTGGAATTTCTCAATGGTTTCATGCAGGGTTTCTGCCGGATAATCGGACAGCATACTTTGGAATTTTCCAAATGAATACGCACTTTCATAAAAATCATCCAACGTTTCCGGAACATCAAAGCTTCTTGCATCGGAAATATAAATATACGCACGCCAATATTCACCATCTTCATCCTGATAGTATGGACGTCCATCTACAGCCGGAATGACATTTAACGTCTCACGCATTGGGTCACCACCTGCTTCTTCGATTTTTTTATAAAGAAACTGTGTCACCCCCATAACATTTTCCATTACTTCTACCGGTTTTGGAAACACGACTTTGTTCATTTTCTGGAGAATCACTTTCAAACGACCCATTTTACCAATCTGATAAATCAACAAAAATGTATCATTGATATGTCCATTTCCCCATCGTTTGACTTCTACCAAATCACCCTGCAGTTCAAAATGTTTTGCTATTTCGATTATTTTTTCATTATTCAATTCTGACATACACACTCTCCTCTTTAAAAAAGTTTATCGTAACTTTGGAGATGTAACATATTTTCATTTTTATAATTTGAGCATAACAAAATCCCTATGAAAAAACAAGTAGTTTATTTGTTACTTTTTTTACTTCTGTCCCTGAGACATATTATAAAGTTTCTCTGCCTTATATTCGTGGAAACGGCCTGCATCCAAGGCATCTCTGATTTCTTCCATCATCGTGTTATAGAAATAGAGATTGTGAAGCACGCAAAGTCTCATACCAAGCATTTCTTTTGCTTTCAGTAAGTGGCGGATATATGCACGGCTGTAATGTTTACATGCAGGGCACTGGCAGCCTTCTTCAATTGGACGCATATCCTTTTCAAATTTCTGGTTAAACAAATTAATCTTGCCGTGATTGGTGTAAAGATGTCCGTGACGGCCATTTCTTGTTGGATATACACAGTCAAAGAAATCGATACCACGTTCTACGCCTTCCAAAATATTAGCCGGTGTTCCTACCCCCATCAGATAGGTTGGTTTGTTCTTTGGAAGATGCGGTACGGTTACATCCAAAATATGATACATTTCTTCGTGAGACTCACCTACTGCAAGTCCGCCTACTGCATAACCATCCAAATCCATTTCCGAAATGCGTTTTGCATGGTCAATACGGATATCATCAAAAATCGCTCCCTGATTGATTCCAAATAACAACTGCTCTTTATTTACGGTATCTTCCAAACTGTTCAAACGTGCCATTTCCGTCTTGCAGCGTTCGAGCCAGCGAGTGGTACGTGCCACGGAATCTTCTACGTATTTTCGCTCTGCCACACTGGATGGACATTCATCAAATGACATCGCAATGGTAGAACCAAGATTAGACTGAATCTGCATGCTCTCTTCCGGTCCCATAAAAATCTTACGGCCATCGATGTGAGAATTAAAGTACACACCTTCTTCTTTGATTTTGCGAAGTCCTGCAAGGGAGAATACCTGAAATCCGCCGGAGTCTGTCAAAATAGGTCTGTCCCAAACCATAAATTTGTGAAGTCCACCGACTTCTTTGATTAATTTATCACCGGTACGTACATGCAGATGATAGGTATTGGATAATTCTACCTGACACTTGACATCTTTCAAATCCTGTGTGGATACAGCTCCTTTGATGGCTGCCACAGTACCTACGTTCATAAATACCGGTGTCTGGATATCACCATGTACTGTATGAAAAACAGCACGTTTTGCACGGTCTTCTGTTTTTAATAATTCATATGTTGCCATATATGCCCTCTTTCTATAAAGTCTTATTATAGATAATTGTCTTATCTAAACAGTTACAGTGTACCATACTCCTGCAATTGTTTCAACCTGCCCATATACCTTCAAAGTGTACAGTTCCTGTAGAAAAATAAATTCAAACTAGTCCCGTTAGATTTCTATCACTTTGGAGCTATGATAAAAATAATTTTTGGCACGACCTAAAATGCTCATAAATTTCAACTTTATAACTCCCACGACAAACGCATGAAAAAATTAGAAGTTGAATATCTGCCTGATATCCATTTAG
>CAYVGA010000039.1:0-16555 GCA_964449855.1 uncultured Lachnobacterium sp. | reverse complement strand
CTTATTTTTGGATATGTTTGACATTAGAAAACCAAAGGTCTATAATAAACATAGCGTTGTAGAAGAGAGGTGAAAAGATGATCAAATAATGTCTTTTGATAACATGAAACAAGTTTGTTTGATGGTATTTATCCAGAGAGGATAGGTACTTTTATTTCATGTTGCCAAAGGAGGTTATTTGTTCATTTGCCTCTCTTTTTTTGTTGCACAAGAGTGATTAACGGCAGGGACTGAAAGTAAAAAGGAGTAGAGAGCTATGATTTTTGGAAAGCATATTAATCGTTATTATTTTAAATATGCTGGGCTGATTATTTTGGGATTGGCAGCACTGGTTTTGGTAGACTGGTTCCAGCTTGTGATTCCAAACCTATATCAGCTTTTGATTAATGGTATGAACTATGGTGTTGTCGAAGTGGATGGCGTTATGAGAACGTTTGACGCAGAATTTCTCTTAGATGAAATCTGTATGCCAATGGTGGGTATTGTACTGGCTATGGTATTCGGTCGTTTTTTATGGCGTGTGACACTGTTTACTGCGGGTGTTCGTGTAGAAACGGATCTTCGTAACCGTATGTTTGACCATGCAAAGGATTTGAGCCGTGAATATTATCAAGTGAATAAAGTCGGTAATATGATGAGTTTGTTTACCAACGATTTGGATACCGTGCAGGAATGTTTCGGTTGGGGTATTTTGATGTTCTTTGATGCAGCATTTTTGGGAGTACTTGCAGTCATTAAAATGTGGAATATGGACCCAATGCTGACCGGTTTTTCTTTGATACCAATGGCATTTTTGTTAGGTGCTAGTACGGTAGTTGGAAATTGGATGACGAAGAAATGGGATACCAGACAGGCGGCATTTTCGAAATTATCGGATTTCTCACAGGAAAGTTTTTCGGGGATTGCTGTTATCAAGGCTTTTGTAAAAGAAGCCAAAGAACTGATGGCATTTAAGAAATTAAATGTGGAAAACGAAGAAGCAAATATTGATTATACACGTGCAGCGGTATTACTTCGTATTTTGGTTACGCTTTTTGTGGAAAGTGTTATTTGTGTTATTTTAGGTTACGGTGGATATTTGGTTTACAAGGGAGAATTTAATGCCGGACAGTTGATTGAGTTTATCGGCTATTTCAATACCATTGTATGGCCTATTATGGCGGTATCGGAACTCATTGATATGTCTTCCCGTGGAAAAGCATCGTTGAAACGTATCAGTGAGCTTTTGGATGCAGAGCAAAATGTGATTGACCGTGAAGGTGTAAAAGAATTGAAAAATATCAAAGGGGACATTGAGTTCAGAAATCTTTCTTTCCAGTATCCGGATGGGGAATATGAAGCGTTAGAAGATATTTCTTTTACGATTAAAGCTGGAGAAAATGTTGGTCTGGTCGGTAAGACCGGTTCAGGGAAAACCACTTTGGTAGATTTGATTCTTCGTACATATAATGTACCGGATGGAACGCTTTTTATCGATGGACATGATGTAAATGATGTAGCAATCCGTGATGTACGTGCCGGCTGTGCATATGTTCCACAGGATAACTTCCTGTTTTCGGATACGATTGAAAATAACATTTCCTTTGGTACAGATGACAAGTCTGAAAAAGCCATTGTGGCAGCAGCAGCGCTTGCAGATGTAGATAGCAATATCAAAGAATTTAACGAAGGTTATAAAACGGTGCTTGGTGAACGTGGTGTTACCGTTTCCGGTGGACAGAAACAGCGTATATCCATCGCCCGTGCCCTTATGAAAGATGCACCAATCTTGATTTTGGATGACTCTGTATCTGCAGTAGATACCAAGACGGAACGTACGATTTTAGGAAATCTAAGAGAGACTCGTGCAGGAAAGACAACCATTCTCATCGCGCATCGTATCTCTACCATTGAACAGATGGATAAAGTCATCTTCATAGATGAAGGGAAATTAGTAGCAGTTGGTACACATCCAGACTTATATCAGAACTGTCCTGCTTACCAGAAGATGGTAGACCTGCAGAAATTGGAAGAAGAGGAAGGAGGAAACCAGTAATGATGGAATCAAAGGAATCAATGGAATTTTTGCCAGTGCTTATTGTAGGTGCCATTATTGGTGCCTTTGCAATTATGTTTATTATGGCATATATTGCCTTAACAAAGAAAAAGGAGGAACTTCCTGACGACGAACGAAATATGTCAGATGGAGAACTCATCAAACGACTTTTGGGTTATGCAAAACCATTCTGGAAACAGTTTTTATTGGTACTTTGTCTTATGGTATTTTCCATTTGTTATGACATTGTATCGCCACTCATTATCGGTAATATTCAAGATTTGGTAAAACAGTCTTTTGTTCTTACGGACTTATATAAAGCAGTAGCTATTTATGCAAGCATACTGATTGTTTCTATGGTATGTACTTATTTGCAGTCCATTATTTTACAGAAAATCGGACAGCGAATTTTATCTGATTTGCGAATGGATATTTTTACACATATCGAGAAATTATCGCATGAACAGTTGAACAATATTCCTGTTGGAAAGCTGGTTACTCGTGTGACCAATGATACCAACTCGATTTCCATGATGTTTACCAATGTACTTGTAAACCTAGTAAAAAATGCCATGGTTATCGTAGGTGTACTCGGTGCGATGCTGATGTTGAACTATGCATTGACTTTGATGGTACTTTGCTTTGTACCATTTGTCGTATTGTTTACTGTTATTTTCCGTAAGTTTTCCAGACATGTACACCGCAAGGTAAATGATGCGAGAACCGATATCAATACATATCTGTCAGAAAATCTTTCCGGTATCAAAATCACACAGATTTTTAACCGTGAAGAAGAAAAAATGCAGGATTTCCTGAATCGAAGTAAGAAACTGCAGAATGCAAAACAGCAGCAGATTTTTGTATTTGGTATTTTCCGTCCAATGGTATATATGCTTTACATTTCCAGTGTATTATGTTTGTTCTATTTTGGGGGAAAAGGTTATATCAATGATACGGTATTTATGGGACAGACCATTACCAGTGCAGTCGTTGTTTCTTTTTACATGTATATTTCGAAATTTTATAATCCGATCCAGACTTTGGCAGAGCAGTTCGATGTGTTGCAGCGTTCCTTTGCAGCAGCAGAAAAGATATTTACGATTATGGACATGGTGCCGGAAGTCGTAGACGAACCGGATGCCATCGAATTGGACGAGATTCGCGGTGAAATTGAATTTAAAGATGTATGGTTTGCTTACAAACCAGGCGAATGGGTATTAAAAGGGGTATCCTTCCATGTAGATGCAAAACAGACAGTAGCCTTTGTTGGTTCTACCGGTTCCGGAAAATCGACCATCCTTTCGCTTATGGTGCGTAACTATGATATCCAGAAAGGTCAGATTTTGATTGATGGCATCGACATCAAGAAGATTAAGATTGCATCTCTTCGTAAACACTTCGGACAGATGTTACAGGATGTATTCTTATTTTCAGGAGATATTCGAAGCAATATTATTCTTCGTGAAGAGGGCATTTCTGATGAAGAAGTGATGGAAGCCTGCCGTTATGTAAATGCTGATTCCTTTATCAATAAACTGGAACATGGTTTGGATGAAGTAGTGCAGGAACGTGGTAACAACTTCTCCGCAGGACAGAGACAGTTGCTTTCTTTTGCAAGAACCATTATCCATAAACCAGCAGTTATGATTCTTGACGAAGCAACGGCGAATATTGATACAGAAACAGAACTTTTGATTCAGGACTCTTTGGAAAAGATGAAGAATATCGGTACGATGCTTGTGGTAGCACACAGACTTTCTACTATCCAGCATTCGGATAATATTATTTTGCTTGCGCATGGGGAAATCATTGAGCAGGGAACACATCAGGAGTTGCTGGCGTTAAAGGGACAGTATTATCACCTTTATACACTTCAGTTTAGTAAGCAGCAGCTTCAGCAGAAATAATGATTAAATGTAATAAAAACTAGGTGGTTTAACCATACATCTCCTATTTCTTACGTTTTCTAAAAAATTTTTTATAAGCAAAATCGTTATCTTGTCACCTTATTGTAAGGTTCTCATTTTATTATATAATCAGAACAAGCAATAGGAGGTAGACAATATGCTTCGAATGATTTACACAGGAATGAAACGCAGGCGAAAAGAGACGAGATATGTATCACTGGTTACTTTTGTCGCGGTGCTGTTTATGACAGGAATAACACTGTTTCAGAATATTATGAATGAATATGTATTTTCGACGAATTTGCATAATTACGGAGACTGGGTAATCTCATCGGTGAATCAAACCTACACACATCCATATTTACAAACAGAGAGCAGTATCACGACAGGTACGAGTCTGGTAGATGCGGAGGGAAAATCGTTAGAACTCTATGCTGGAAAAGCAGATGAGAATTTTCAGAAACTTTATGATGAAATCATTTATGAAGGACGTATGCCGATAGCAGAGAATGAAATCGCAATGGATATTTCTGCTTTGGCGATACTGGGCTATAGCTATGATGTGGGACAAATGGTGGAAGTGTCGTATTTAGATGCGGAAGGAATGGTACAGACAAAGTCATTTCAGTTAGTAGGAACTTTAAAGAATATTTCTGCAATTTGGAAAAGTGATAGAAAGTTTCCAATGCCAAATTTTATCGTAACGGAAAGTGGTTTTGAGAAATTAGGTTCTAGTGGAGTAACGACTTACTTCTACCAGTTAAATCCGGAATATAATGCAATTCATATAAAAGAGTTTGCAGATACATTTCGGTCAGAAGAGGGCAGAGAACTGACGAATTCCGTTACTTATAATGACTATGTGTATGAAAATAAGGTATGGGGTACTGCGGAAATGTTCGAAAACGTTACCACAGCTATCATGTTAATCGGGATATTGGCGATTGGGTATTTGCTGGTAGCTTATACTGGAAAACGTAGAGAGACATATTATCGTTGTCGAAGTATTGGTGCAAGCAAAATGCAGATTCGAAGAATCGTTTGTTTTGAGTGTTTGCTGGCGACGATTCCACAGTTAGCCGCAGGTGTACTTGGTGCTTATGGAGGTGCATATTTGGCATGTAAAATAGCACAAAGTAATCAATTTACAGTAGAGTTTTTCGTGGATGGCAGTTTGCTGGTAAGACAGGTAGTATCGGCGGGAATCGTGATTGTTTTGGCTGTTTTGGCAGCACAGTGCAGTATTAGTGACAAACGTATCGCTGGAAATACAGGTCAGATAAAACCTGCCAAATATAAACCGCTTCGTAGAGCCGCAAAAAGAACAAGATGTCCAGAGAAAAAATTGTTTCAAAGACAGCAGATTTTACATCCTATGCAGAGAGTGATTTCGGGTATCTTTTCTATATTGGTATGCAGTTGTTTGTTTTTATGTATTTTTAAAATTTACAATCGATATGAATATAGTAATAGAATTCTGGATAGAACAAAGGATTTTATTATGCATTATGAGAATGTTGAGTTATATCACTACGAAGATAATTCTACACCAAAAGTTACCTATAAAGAAAATTTTGCACCAGACAATTTAAGTCTTGGTGTAGATGAGCAGTTTTTAGAGGCAGTAAAAACTTCACCAGGAATAAAATCCATAGAGCTATATTGGACAGACAGTGCTCATATATTCGAATGGGAAGGTATGAACGAAAGTGAGGTTATGATATGGCTGAAATCAAAGCAGAGGTATCATACACCTCTAGAATATGACATGAAAATGGTGTTTTATAAAGATGTGGATGCAATCAAACAAGCGTTTACAGAGGAACAGCTATTACAATTAGAAACGGAGCAGAATATAATAGGTGTTTTATCACAGGTGGATGAAATACATGTAGAAAATTATATTGAGGCTATGTTTGAAGTGCAAACACCGAATCAAGTAAATTTTGGAATGGAAATTTTGAGAGACTATGGATATACCGAAATGGGGATACATTATATAGGAAAGAACATGGGGATATTGGAATATGGATACATAGGTGCAGCTTTTTGGAGTATAAGCATAGGAATGCTGTGTGTTGTATATAAATTGGTAAAAACACAATGGAAGGAAATTGATGAACTGAAACGAGAAATCTATTCTTTAAAACAAGTACAGATGAAAGAAGAATATGTGGCTGAGCAAAATAAGAGAATTCAAAGTTTTATCGAAAATATCGCACATCAAATGAAGACTCCATTGAGCAGAGTGTTTACTTCTTTAGATATCATAGACTCCAGGTTAAAAGATAAAAATTTACAGCACTATATAGAGGAATGTTACCAGCATTTGGATGGGATAAACGCTTTGATGAAGCGCCTTATGGATATTGGCAGGCTGGAGGCAGGGAAAATAATTTTTCAGAAAGAAAGGTTAAAGATAAGGGTATTATTGGAAGAATTAAAAAATGAAATTGGCATAAAAGACGAAAGAGTACAAATTGATTGTAAAGAAAACCTCGAATACTATGGAGATGAGAAATGGCTGCGGGAGGCTTTTTCCAATATTTTGTGTAATGCATTAGAGGCAGATAAATCGAAAGAAGTTGTAGAGGTATCTTGTTCACAAACCGAGGATTATATAAAAATTTCTATACGGGATCATGGGCCCGGTCTTTCGGAAAAGGATATCCCAAATATATTTGATCGGTTTTATCTTCCGGAAGATGTAAAGGAAAACCATGTGGGAATTGGTTTGAATTTAGCGAAACTGGTACTTGAAGGACATAAGGGGTCGGTGTATGTATATAACCATGCAGAGGGTGGTGCAGTCTTTCAAGTATTGTTACCTGTGTATGATACTTTAAAAATGAGATGATGAAAACCCCTCGGAGAACCGAGGGGTAAATTTTTGAATCAATGGTTAAATCATATCAACTACAGTTTGTTCTGGAGCAGGTGTTGTTTCTGTTACCTTATTTGCTTCATTTTTCCAAGCTGCAAATTTTTCTTCTACAGCTTCGTATGTTTGCTTAGAGATATCCGGAAGGTCTTTGCCCCAGGCACCGGTTGCCTGTTCATAGCCTTTTTTGAATGCATCCAAAAGTTCGTCTGCTTTATCAGGATCGTTTCCAGCCAATGCTTTTGCAAAGTCAACGATACGCTGGGAGGTCTGTTCTACACCCCAGTAGCCATCTTCGGCAATGTCTTCCTGTGCCTGAAGTTTTGCAGCTTCTGTTACAGTGAAGTCACCGCTTGCAAGGAATTTCCAAATATCGTCATTGCCGGTAGCAAAAGAAAATGCTTTTCCCTGGCCTGCCATCATTTCTTTTACGATACTAGTGAGCTGGTTCATACGTGCTTCGGTATCTGCTTTCATCTGTGCAATGATAGCTTCGCGGTCAATGCCTGCATTTTTATCAGTTTTTGTAGTTTCTTTTTCTGTTTTCTTTGATTTTTCATAAATCACTGCAGTTTCATCAAACCCAGTGTTTTTTTCTGTAGTAGTTGGTTTTGCTTCGGTTGCTGGTTTTTCGGCTGCTTTACTTACCGTATTTACATTTGTAGCAGCAACGTTGTTCGTAATAGACTGTACATTCATAATAATCCCTCCTTGGATACACTGTGTTGTTAAATTCCGTTTTTATACATATCTATAGATATAGATACTTCTCTAATATTATTATCGGCTATATAGGCATATTTGTGAAGTCCTTTTTTAAAATTTTTATAATTATTCAGTACCTGAATAATTACAAATTTTTAGCTAAATTTTGAGAGGAATTTTTGTGAATGATTTTTTTGATTGTACGTTGAAAAATACAAAAAAGAGAGTATAATGGATATTGTATACAGAATACAGAGGTGAAGGTATGGATAGTATTTCTTTAAAAGCATTAGCAAAAATTAATTTGGGGTTAGACGTTGTTCGCAGACGTGAGGATGGATACCATGAGGTGCGTATGATTATGCAGACCATCCATTTATATGATAAGCTGGATATTCAAAAGACTACTGAACCGGGAATTACGATTGCATCCAATTTGTCATATGTTCCAACAAATGAAAATAATCTCGTGTATAAGGCGGGAAAACTTTTGATGGATGAATTTGATATCAAAGAGGGGGTTTCTGTGTATTTGCAGAAACGTATTCCGGTGGCAGCCGGTATGGCAGGGGGAAGTACCGATGCGGCTGCAATGCTGTATGGCATGAACCAGATGTTTGATTTGGGATTATCCAGAAGAGAACTGATGGAACGAGGTGTAAAGATTGGCGCAGATGTGCCATATTGTCTGATGCGGGGAACTGCTTTGGCAGAAGGAATTGGTGAAAAACTGACCAGTCTTCCACCAATGGTAAAATGTCCGGTTTTGATTGCAAAACCAGCGATTTCGGTTTCTACAAAATTTGTATATGAGAATTTAAAATTAAACGAAGAGACCGTACATCCGGATATCGACCAGTTAGTGACAGATATTAAAGCAAAAGATCTGCATGCGATTGCAGGGCATATGGGAAATGTATTGGAGTCTGTTACCATTCCGGAATATCCGGTTATTGCACAGATTAAGGAGCAGATGATGAAATCCGGTGCGATAAATTCTATGATGAGTGGCAGCGGTCCAACTGTTTTCGGTTTATTTGAAGATGAAGAAACAGCCAAAGCGGCATATCAGGATATGGTGAAGTCCGGTCTGGCAAAACAAATTTATTTAACGAGCATATATAATAATCGCAGAGAGTAGGAGGGAAGAAATGACAGACGATTTAACATTAAATATGAACGCATACCTGCCGCTTCGAGACGTGGTATTCCAAACCCTTCGCGAAGCGATTTTGAGAGGGGAATTAAAACCGGGCGAAAGACTGATGGAATTGCAGTTGGCAGCACAGCTTGGTGTAAGCCGTACACCAATTCGTGAGGCAATCCGCATGTTAGAGCAGGAAGGCCTGGCGGTTACCATGCCGAGAAAAGGGGCAGAGGTTGCCAAGATGACCTTAAAAGGTATGGAAGATGTATTGGAAATTCGAGAAGCATTGGATATTCTGGCTTGCCAGCTTGCCTGTGACCGTATTACCGATGAGCTTTTGGTTGTTTTGGAGCAAAAGAAAAAAGCATTTGAAGCAAGTCTCGAAACCAAAGATGTAAAAGTGATTGCAGATGCAGACATTAGTTTTCATGATGTCATCTATGAGGCAACCGGAAATCCAAAACTGATTGCATTACTGAGTAATCTTCGTGAACAAATTTATCGTTATCGTGTCGAATATTTAAAGGCAGTAGAAAGTTATCCAATTTTGATTAAGGAACACGATAATATTTATCAGGCATTGGTAAAGCATAATCGGGAAGAATCCACAGAGGCAATTCGTGAACATGTCAAGAATCAGGCTATTGCGGTAAAGGATGTTATTATAAAGCAGGGATAAAATCAAATAGAAACAGGCATACTAAGAACACTGTAGGGAAACTTATAGTGTTCTTTTTCATTTCATAGGAAAGACCTTGGGAGGCGCAGCTCGCGTGCGAAGAGTTCGCAAGCGAACTCTTTGTGCTTTCTAAGAAAAAGGAGAATGCAATGAATGTAAATGAGAAAAAATATCCGATTACTGCAGAGATATCGGAGAGTGAGCAGCTGATTCACAAGGAATTTTCTGCTTGTGATGATTTGAAAGTGAGAGAATTGTATATTGGCATCCATCAGAATATACGTTGCCTTGTTTGCTACATAGAGGTAAATGTGGGCAATGACATGGTAAATGTATTTGGTCGATTGGTGACCTATCTGCAGCATATTCCGGAAGATGAGCTGAAAAAAGCATTGAAAGAGAATACGTTTGGTTTGTCGGATGCTTTGCCGCTGCAATATATGGAAGAAGCTGTGCGGGGGATTCTGATAGGGGATGCGGTTGTGTTTGTGGATGGTTTTGCCGGAGCGTTAAAGATTCCGGATAAAGGCTATCCAAAAATGGGAGTAAATCCATCCGATACGGAAAAAGTAGTGCGTGGTTCTACGGAAGGGTTTACCGAATCGGAAAAAGCAAATACGGCGTTGATTCGTAAAAGAATCCGAAATACCGGTTTGAAAGTAAAAGAATTTCAGGTAGGCGTGCGTTCGTTTACAAATGTGGCGATTGTGTATATGGAAGATTTGGCAGATCCGGAACTGGTAAAAGAAACACATAGACGATTGACCGAATATGATATTGATGGTGTGTTAGACAGCGGGGTGATGGAACAGTTGGCAGAGGAAGCATGGTATTCGCCATTCCCACAGTTTCAGTCGACACGAAGACCTGACCGGGCAGCAATGGCAGTGTTAGAGGGAAAAGTTGTGGTGCTTGTAGATAATTCGCCGGTAGCATTGCTGCTGCCTACGGATGTAAATTCTTTTTTAAAGACGACAGATGATTATTATAACCGATTTTATATGGCGACATTTGCAAGGCTGATTCGTTATGCAGCAGCTTTTTTTGCACTGACATTACCGGGGCTGTATCTGGCAGTCACCAATTTTCATACGCAGATTCTGCCGACACCGCTGCTTTTGTCTTTTTGGGAATCGCGTATGGGAGTGCCGTTTCCATCGGCACTTGAAGTACTGCTGATGGAATTGTCCTTTGAGCTATTGAGGGAAGCGGGGGTACGCCTTCCGGGAACGATGGGAAATACCATTGGTATTGTTGGTGGTTTGATTATCGGACAGGCGGCAGTAGAAGCAAATCTGGTTAGTCCGATTGTCGTAATCGTGGTAGCATTTACTGCATTGTGTTCGTTTGCGATTCCAAACGAAGAGTTTGCCTTTGCCTTTCGTATTTTAAAATTTGTGATTCTTGCATTGTCGGCTTGGATGGGATTCTTCGGTTTCCTGATTGGTGTCTTTGGGGTTCTGGTGCATATGGCGAGCCTGAAAAGTTTTAATATTCCATATCTGACGCCTTATGTGGGAGCGCAGCTCAATGGATATGAGGATGAAAAAGATTCTGTGGTACGTTATCCGCTGCGTATGTTGTGGAAGCGTCCGATTTATGCGAATCCTTACGAAAGAACAAAACTAAAAAAGAAAGAAAAGTAACATGTATGTAGAAAATGGAAAAATATCCAACAGACAGACACTGCGGTTATTTGTATTTGATTTAATGGGGATTGCGACATTACTGATTCCGCCCTATCTGGCAAAATTATGTGGTGTGGATGGAGTATTTGCAGTGCTGCTTGGAACTTTGGCAGGGTTTGTATATCTGTTTTATTTAGGCTGGGTCATGAAGCATATGCAGATGGATTTAAAAAGCTATCTCAACCACATGGTAAGACCAATTGTGCAAAGAATTGCTTTGATTTTTGTCATGCTGCATTGTCTGCTGACCGCAGGATTCTGTGCCTATGTATTTGCGAAGCTGATGCAGTACAGTCTGATACAGGAAAGCTCGTTTCCGTTAGTGCTGTTTGTAATCGTGCTTATGGCAGGCTATGCAGTATCCGGCGGAATTGAGAGTCGTGCCAGAGTGTATGAAGTGCTGTTTTGGTTTGTGCTGATTCCTTATACAGCAATGATGCTCGCATCGGTCAAAAATTTTGAATTGGAATATGTAACGAATGTATTTACGACAGATACAGAGTCGTTTGCAAAGGGAATTTATCTGGTCTTTCTTTTTTTGACCCCCTTATTTTTTTCCTTATTTTTAATCGGAGAAAAAGAGAAAAACTATGGGCGGAATGTCATAAAAACCATATCCGTTTCAATTTTGATTGCAAGTGGAATCCTGCTTGGAAGCTATGTACTACTTTTGGGGAATTTTGGGGAACAATCTTTGGGAACGATGCAGTATCCGGTTGTGACACTGATGAGTACCATTCAGTTTAAAGGAAATTTTTTAAAACGTATGGATTCACTGATGCTGGCAGTCTGGTTTTTTACCTTGTATGCATTATTAAATCTGCATTTACATTATGGTGCCGGCATGGTAAAAGAAATTTTTTGCAAAAGAAAGATGAAGATACTGCATATATTTGTGGCGATGCTGCTTGTCTATGGAGTGGGATACAGTATGTATCTGGATCCGGATTGGGTATGGATATTTGTAAATTATTATAGTTATATAGCGGTGCCGGTGCTTTTGGCAGGGCCGGGAATCCTGCTGTTGTGTAAAAAGAAATGAGAGGATTTAAAGCAAAAATGGTTTTCTATGTCAAATAAATTATAATTGTGGCTATACAAAATTTTTTGCGTATAAGATACAAATGATTGCGTTTACGATATAAACGGTGTGTTTATATAAGATATTTCGCAGAAAGAGGGAGTAGATTTTTGAAAAAATAAAAAAGATGCAGGAGGTTCAAATGCAAAAAAAGAGAATAAAATATCTTGTTTTATTAGCTGCACTGGGATGCTGTGTTCTTTTCACCGGCTGCAGCGAAACGGAGTTGGAAGAACGCTGTTTTCCACTTTTAGTAGCGGTCGGTTATGAAGATGGTAAGGTAACTTATGATATGGCATTTCCACAAACGGGGGATTCTTCCAATGCCAATTCTTCGGTTGAGGAAATCAAGGCTTCACAGGTAAAAGCTGCTACATTTGAAAAAAGCAAACAGAAATATGAGAGCCACTTGAATAAACAGGCAGATTATAATCATTTAAAAGTGTTTGTGATTGAGGAGGATTTGCTAGAGGAAAGAGGGGCATATAATGAGATGCTTGATATACTTGCAGAAGCGGAAAGTTTTCCGAGAAATACTTATGTATGTGCCGTAGAAGATGTAGAAGAGTTGTTTCAATTAGAAGGGAAATTATCACAGGATCTGGGCACGTATCTGGAGGAATATATTAACAAGCATGAAGAGGGGAAAACGCATATTTTAACACTTGGTGACTTGCTGGATGAAAAAGAGAATCAGACAATGATTTTATATATGCCATATTTAGAGGTGGAAAAAAACTATATTGAGTGGAATGGTTATGTGAATATCTTAGGAGAAATCTGGCAAGACTTCTGATAAATAACTTAGCTGGAGGAGTTTTCGATGAAGAAGGGCGTTTTTTGTCTTACAGGTGCAGTAATCATTGCGTTTTATGTTTGGACGGTAGTTTTGGGAAATGACCCATTACAGCCATCGATTGCATCAAAAGTGTTACGTTTTCATGTACTTGCCAATAGTGATGCAGATTATGATCAGGCGGTAAAAGAAGAGGTAAGAGATGCTGTTGGCACGTATCTGCAGCCACTTTTGGAAGAAGCAGATTGTATGGAAGAAACAAAGCAGATTGTGGCAGAAAATATGGGAGCAATTATCGAAACTGCAAAAGTGGTTTTGGAAATGAACGGATATGATTATGACGTTAGCGCACGGATTGCACAGATTCATTTTCCGAAAAAAACGTATGGTGCGTATACATTCCCCAAAGGAGAATATGAGGCATTACAGATTGTGATTGGGGAAGGCAAAGGGCAGAATTGGTGGTGTGTACTGTATCCGAATATGTGTTTCAAAGGTGCTGTATTTGAGGTTATCGAGGAGGAAGCACAGGAGGCACTAAAAGAGGTGTTAAATCCATGGGAATATGCGGACGTGTTTGATTCCGGAAAGGTAGAGCTGCGTTTCAAATTTCTTGAATATTTCACGGAAAGAGAGTAGAATAATTAGGAATACTAAAACTTAGGAGTACAGACAGATGACAAGAGACGTATTGATTACCATAAGAGGCCTTCAGAACGGACCCGAAACCGATGGCGAGCCAATCGAAATGACCACAACAGGTGAGTATTTTTATAAAAATAACAAGCATTACCTTATCTATGAAGAAGTGATGGAAGGGGAAGCGAAAACAACCAAAAATCGTATTAAAGCGGCACAGGGGATGATGGAACTGACCAAAAATGGTATCGTAAATGTGCATATGTTGTTTGAAGAAAATAAAAAAAATGTAACACACTATCATACTCCATACGGAAGTCTAACGATGGGGATTGATGCAAAACAGGTATTGCTTGAAGAAGAGGAAGATCGTATGCAGATTACGGTAGCGTATGGATTAGAAATGAATGGGGAGTTTGTAGCAGACTGTAACATTCAGATTGTTGTAAAGTCAAAGGGTGCAGGTGGATTCAAATTAATATAAGTATAAGCAAACCCATCAGCGGTGCTGATGGGTTTGTAAATGTTTCGTGTTTTATTTTTTCTTGTTTTTCTTTTCCGTTTTCTTTGCAGCATCTGCTTCTTTTTCAGATTGAAGTTCTGCATTAAGCTGATCGTATTTGTCCTTGATTTTCATACGAAAACTTTTCTTTTCGGCAGGTTTTTCCAATTGTCCGCGGATACCTCTGACAGCAGTGATGTAAATGCCGCTTACTGTAGCCTTTACTTCTTTTTTCAGAGGAATCTGAGCAAAAATGGATTCATCTGCGATTAAAGTCATAATCTTTGGTCCAACTTTTGCTTTTACGACTGGAAGTTTTGACCAGCGCATGTATTTTGGTGTCTGATCAATCACAGCCTGAGGAAGTCCGGAATCTTTTATTCGAAGTTTTTTCTTATCGATGATTAACATGGATACTGTCTGAGCGATGGCAGCCATCTGGGCATCCTGTTCTTCTCTTTTTTTCTGTGCTTTCTTGCCCATGAAATATAGAGCAATTATGGCAGCGATAAGAACAACGATAACAACTAACACGACAATGTGACCTGGTTGCATGTTTTTTCCTCCTTTGATTTCACTAACGTGTATTTTAGCAAAAAAAAGCAAAAAAATCAATGTGAATATGTGTTTCTATTTGTATTTTTGGTAAAAATATGATATCATTTATAAATTCTTATAGTTCAGAGGTGTAATTATGATGAAAAAAAGAGTATTGGCGATTTTTCTCTGTGTGTTTATGGCATGTTCCATGGCGGCATGTGGTGATTCCGGTAAAGAAAACAGCAATAATACAGAGAATTCCGAAAGTTCACAGTCACAGAATGCAAAACAGCCTTCCATCGAAAAATTGGCAGATTACAGTGATATGTCAGTTGTTTTGTCTGGAGATTATGAAGTTACAGATGATGTAATAAACGCATATTTTTCCGACTTGCTGTATGATAAAGGTGTGGGTATTAGAGAGGTGACAGACCGCGATACCGTACAGGCGGGAGATATTGTAAAGACTGACTATACGGGATACGTAAACGGTTCCAAATTTTCAGGTGGTTCCACGATTACCGATGGAAATTCAAATCCACAGTGGATTGATGTTTCGAATAACTGTGGATTTGATGTAACGACAGGTGCTTCTTCCGGAGGATTCATTGATGGATTTAGTGATGGCCTTATCGGTGCAAAGATTGGGGAGCCAACGGACAGTCCGGTTGTTTTCCCGGAATCTTATGACAGAGATACGACATTGGAAGATGGATCAACCTTGAATCTTGCGAACCAGCCGGCAGTTTTCCAGTTTGTTGTGTATGAGATTTATGAAGAGGTTACACTGGAAAATATTACAGACGAATTTGTTGCAGAAAATCTTTCTAAGACCTATGAAGTAAATACAGTAGCAGAATTGATGGTATTTTTGGAAAAAGAATTAGCATACAACTATACCATTAATTATCTGATAGAAAACAGCAAATTTGATATTCCGGAAGAGTATCTGTATGCACGTTTGGAAGATTACCAGACATATTTTGAACAGATATACTGTGCAGATATGGGATTGGAAAAGTATCTGTCTTATTATGGTTATACGGTAGACCAGATGCAGGTGGAATGGCTTGCACAGATTAAGATCCAGATTCAGTCAGAACTTGTTTTTGCGGCAATGGTAGAGCAGGAAAAACTCACGGTAGATGAAGCCGGACACAAGGAATACATTCAGAATATTATGAATGCGAATGGGGAATACTTCCCGGATGCAGACAGTGTTCATAAATATGCAGGTGCAGGAAATGCAGATGCAGGCGAGGCCTATATGAAAAATCAGACAGCGGTAAGAGATAATTTTCTTGCTAATTATGTAATAGAGTAGCAGCCGGATATGATTCGCAGACTCATAAGGAATCAGTTTTGCGGATGGGGCCGTTCACTTCTAAATCGAGATTGCTAAGCAATTAAAATTAGAATCGAATGTGAGTAACATACTCAAAAAGATAAAAATTTAAGAAAGGAAAAGCTGGAATCATTTAGCATATATACTTTGTATATGTTTTGGCAGCAGAAAACGAAAATGGATTTAGTAAATATTAGGGATATTTTCCGCAATCAGAAAAAATATGAAAACACAGAAATTACCATCGGTGGATGGGTTCGCAGCAACCGTAGTTCTAAAAATTTTGGTTTCCTCGTAATTAACGATGGTACATTTTTTGAACCAATCCAGGTCGTATATTCCGATGGTCTTGCAAACTTTGCAGAAATCGAAAAAATAAACGTAGGTGCAGCACTTATCGTAAAAGGGCAGCTCGTTCCTACACCACAGGCAAAACAGCCATTTGAAATTCAGGCAGCAGAAGTTGTCGTAGAAGGTGCATCTACACCGGACTACCCGCTTCAGAAAAAACGTCACACATTTGAATACCTTAGAACCATTTCTCATTTAAGAGCAAGAACAAACACATTTGAAGCAGTATTCCGTGTACGTTCTTTATGTGCATACGCAA
>CAYVGA010000038.1:0-16849 GCA_964449855.1 uncultured Lachnobacterium sp. | reverse complement strand
AGGTTCCTTACTTCATTCATGTTTGTAGAGAGGGTAAGAGTGAGAGAATGTCATGAGGACTAACAACTCCAAAGAAAAAGTTCGACAACTTCAAAACAAACTATATCTAACAGCCAAGAAATGTGACAGCCGAAGATTTCATGCACTTTATGATAAGGTATATCGGGATGATGTACTCTTTGAAGCATGGAAACGAGTAAAAGCTAACAAAGGTTCTAGTGGTGTGGATGGTATCGAAATCGAGGATATTGAAGAGATGGGAATTGAGAAATACCTGTCAGAAATCAAATCAGAGCTGATGGATGGCAGATATAAAGCATCACCAGTAAAGCGAGTAATGATACCAAAACCAGACGGAAGTGAAAGACCTCTTGGAATACCAACAGTCAAAGACAGAATTGTACAGATGGCTACAAAGATAGCAATAGAGCCAGTATTCGAAGCTGACTTTAGAGATTGTTCTTACGGATTCCGACCCAAAAGAAGTGCAAAACAAGCACTGGAAGTGGTAAGGAAAGCATGTAACAACAAGGGCTATTATGTAATAGACGCAGATATCGAAAAGTTCTTTGACAACGTAAACCAAGATAAGCTGATGAAACTGGTAGAGCAGAGAATATCAGACCGTAGGATATTGAAACTGATAAGGCAATGGTTAGTATCAGGGGTATTATACGGAAATGTACTGACAATCTCTGAACTGGGGACAAGCCAAGGGTCGGTCATATCACCGTTACTGGCAAATATCTACCTAAACACACTGGACAGACTGTGGGAAAAGTATGGACTTACTCACGGTATTCTTGTAAGGTACGCAGATGATACAGTAATTATCTGTAAGAATAAGAAAAGTGCAAACCATGCACTGAACTTATTGCAGTATATCATGGCAAAGCTTGATTTAAAGCTACATTCGGTAAAGACAAAGATTGTCAGCATGTGGGATGGCAAAGAAGGATTTGATTTTCTTGGAATGCACCACAGAAGAATGACAACGGAAACGAGAAAAGGGCAATTGTATAAAGAAACATATCAGTACCCAAGCAGAAAAGCCATGAAGAAAATGAAAGCAGAAATCAAGAAGAATGTAAACAGTCGAAGTCTGTTAGTTGCAAAGGAAGAGGACTTAATAAAGAATCTAAATCCTAAAATCACAGGATGGAAGAATTATTATTCTACCAAAACAAACGAAAAGTGGATGCAGGCACTGGACTGGTACATTATTTGCACCTTTACAAGATGGTATAACAAGAAACACCAAAGGCGTAATCATATGTCAAAGGTGGGATTTGTTAGAAATAGCATTTACGAAAAAGGATTAAAGAAAATGGCTAGAGCATGACGTAATGCTGTAGAAAGAAGAATGTAGGAAAGCCGTGTGAGGGAGAACCTCATGCACGGTTTGATGAGGGGAAAGAGGGCAAATGCCCTCTAACCTACTCTACGGAGGAGAATATGGCATTTCGAGTTGTGTTGATTGAAAGTGAAGTTAAAATAAAAGTAAAATTAAATAATCTAATTGTTACGAAATCCGGAAATGATATATGGATACCATTAGATGATATTTCTATGATTGTAATGGATAATTTATCCTCTGAAATTTCGATAAGGTTGCTGTGTATATTGTCAGAGCATGGAATTGGGCTTATGATATGTAATCAGGAACATTTACCCACAGGATATTACAGTTCTTATGATAATCATAGTAGGGCATCTAAGGTTATAGGATACCAATTGAATAAAGATAAAGCGTATTATGAATTGCTTTGGAAAGAGATTGTGGAAGTAAAGATACGAAATCAGGCCAAAGCATATAGTTGTATAAAGCAAGATGAAGAGGGAATGAATCAAATTGCAGAGTTTGCAAAAGAAATTACAAATGGAGATAAAACAAATCGAGAAGCTCATGCAGCAAAAGTCTATTTTAATCTTTTAATGGGTACTTCATTTTCAAGAGGAAATGAAGAGATTCTACTGAATAGTGCATTGGATTATGGATATGCAGTACTACGGAGTTATATTGCAAGAGCTTGTGTAGGATATGGGTTGAATACTCAGATAGGAATTCATCATAAGAATGAATATAATCGATTCAATTTGGTAGATGACCTGATGGAACCATTAAGACCTTTTGTGGATATTGTTGCATATGAAGTTGTAAAAGAAGATTCATTTTTTAAGCCGGAACACAGACGACAATTAGTGAATATGCTGAATAAGAAAATTCGATATAGAAATAAAAAAATGTATATGTGCAATATGATAGATAACTATGTAGAACAATTTGCATCGCTATTGGCAGGGAGATGTGAAGAGATTATATTTCCAGATGTGAATGAATTGATAGAAGAGGAGTTCAATGAAATATAAAATTATGAGAATGATTTGTATGTTTGACTTGCCGGTTGAAACAGAGGATGAAAAAAGAGCGTATCGTGTATTTCGTACAAATCTTATAAAAGAAGGATTTGTTATGATGCAATATTCTGTTTATGTGAGGGTTTGTCCAAACAGAGATTATGCAAAACGATTGGAGACACGTATCAAGAAAATAGTTCCATTAGAGGGAAATGTACGACTATTATGCATTACAGAGAAGCAATATGAGGATATGAAACTCTTGGTGGGGAGTCGTTCTACAGCAGAAACAGCAATTGGAACGGAGAGAATGATTGTAATATGAAAATTAAAGTAACAGAATATGAAAAATGTTATTCGTTTAATTTGATGCCTGTAACTCAATTATGCGGTCAAAATGTGAGGAAAAAGATATATATTTTGGAATCTTTGCGTAGATATTTTAGTTCCCATAAATATAGGGAGGGAAAAAATAAATGGAGAGATAATGTACGAGTTGATGATGTTGCTGTAGGGAGAAAATTCTTTTCAGTAATATCAATTCAAAATACATTAGAATTATTATCAATGATAAAATGGTCAAAGCAAAGCCTTATGGTCGAATACATGAAAAACATGATGCAGAAATTTGAATGGCAAATGCACTTGCGTACTATAAATGAAGAAGTGGAAGCAATGTTTCAGCTATTGAATACTGATGTAAATTGTTTAGGTGATATAGAACTAACTTATGCAGTGGCAGATGTATGGGATATGGTTCAAAAGACCGAAGTTGCAGGCATAAATCAGGTCGCACTTGAAGAAAAAGATGCTTATGAATTATTAATAATTTTTTTGAATTTGTTAGAGAAAAATGGTGAAGTTAACCCAAAGAAAACATTAGTAATTATAGAAAATATCGATCATTTAATTTCAAAGAAAGAATATGTGGAAGTTTTGAATAAGCTTCAATCTATGGCAAGAAGCAATGATATATATTTTGTTCTATCGACGAGTTTGGATGGTTATGTTGAATGTAACCAAGAACTATTTTCAGGAATAAAAGTGTTTAATGATGTAGATTTTCAAATGCCTGAATTAGAACAGGTATTGAATTATTTAGAAAGTAATTATCCTAGAAATAAAGTGTTATCAATGGAACAAGTTCAAGTAGACTTGATCAAAATAATTCAGAAGATAGGCAAAAAGGATTACTTGTGTACTATAGAAGAAAATGTTTTTTGCAAATTGATTAATCAAAGTCTTTTAATACATGATAAATGGGGAGAAGAGGAAAATAGTTTAGAAATTGCTTTTTTAAAAAGTTAAAATGTGTTATACTCATTAGAAAGGTGATTAAAATATCAAATTAAATTGCAAGGAGACGTCTGAGTGGTATGATTTGATATTTTAGTACCTAAACAAATTACGTGACTGTAAAACACTGCATTGTCACAATCACATGATACTGAATTTTAGTACCTAAACAAATTACGTGACTGTAAAACATGCCATCAATCTACCCTGACCATCCACAAATTTTAGTACCTAAACAAATTACGTGACTGTAAAACTGGAGTCGCCTACTTTTGCAGATGCTGACAATTTTAGTACCTAAACAAATTACGTGACTGTAAAACTGTATCAGTTCCTACATATCCTGCACTATATTTTAGTACCTAAACAAATTACGTGACTGTAAAACGAATATTTCCATTTACACATTTTGATTTGTATTTTAGTACCTATAAATGAGCAAATTTGAAAAATTGCACAAAACTACTGTGAATTTGTTTTTCACGTAAAATGAAATAAATTTTTAAAGCAAAAATGGTTTTCTATGTCAAATACATTATAATTGTGTCCATACAGAAAAAATTGTTTTCCAGACACAGGAGAATTGTGTCTATACAAAATTTTTAGCGCATAAGATACAAAAAACAAGAAAAAGTAGCAGAAAGTAGGAAAGAATAAGAGAATTTTGCGATAAAAAGGATGTTTTTGTGTCATGGAGAGGATTTTTTTTGCATAGATACAAATTTAAAATAGTTTTGTGTCTTAGGAGAATTTTTTTTGTATAGACACAAATGATTGCGTTTACGATATAAATGGTGTGTTTATGTAAGATATTTTGCAGAAAGAGAGAGTGGATTTGTTGGGGTTAAGAAATTATTTGGAGATAATTTTGTATATTTTTCAGTATTTGCTCAATTATAGTACCTGAACAAATTACGTGACTGTAAAACACAGCGTGGGTGTTAAAAAAGAAGGTTTTGGAACTGATAGGATTTCCAATACCTTTGTGCAATTATTCTTTTGAAATCATATAGCTGTTTCAGAAATCTTCCATAACTTTGTTCAGAGATACTTGTGGGGAGTATGCATATACAACAGCTTTTTGTGCATCTCAGGAGAAAATCGTACATTAAAGCGGCCTTTGTAGGCTTTTTCTGGTTCTACATTTTCCTCTTTACATAAGACTAAATAATCATCTACAGCGTTATGGAAATCCTTTGATTAATTCTTGTGCAGTAGTTCCTTCATATGAAATTAAAGCACGAATTCCTTGTACTTTTCTTAATACATGGAAAATAGCATTTGCTTTATATGGTTAGTATATGCTATATTTGATTAGACGAAACTAACTAATGGTTTGTATAAATTTTAGAACAGAGGCAGATAGAAGGATGAAAGTGAAAAAGCTGGTATATATTGTAATTGGTTGTGTTGGTGTTGCGATTGGAGCAATTGGAGCTGTGTTGCCGATGATTCCGACCTTTCCATTTTTGCTGCTGGCAGCATATTGTTTTGGAAGAAGTTCGGAGAAATTGAACAATTGGTTTGTCAATACAAAGCTGTACAAAGATAATTTAGCGTCGTATGTAGCTGGCAAAGGGATGACACAGAAAGCGAAACTCCGTATTATGACAACTGTTACGGTTTTTATGTTCATTGGGTTTCTTATGATGAGCCGCGTGCCGGTTGGACGTATGATTTTGTTTGGCGTGTGGGTGTTCCATATCGTGTATTTTTTGTTTGGTATAAAAACATTAAAAGAAGCGAAAGTGGAGACGGAAGAAGAAAGAAATGCATAGTATAAAAGAAAAGGTAAGCACATTGGAAAGGATGTACTTACCTTTTTCGCTATTTAATCAAATGCAAATCCGAGATAATTTGGTACAGAACTGTTTTCAGTAAAAGAAAGATACATAGCAAATGGCTTGTCATTTCCTATGGTTCGGAATGAGCAGCTTGTGTATCCCAAAGCCTCTAAAATATGCGGAAGTTGGGATTTGTCACCGAGAAACTCGATTCCATGCAGTTGTGTCTTGGCAGGAAAAGAGTCGCTCTTATCCGTTTCTGAAATCTGTGTAGTGAATAAAAAGTTCTCACCAGCATAAAAGTCAGCCTGTTTTTCTAAAAAATCAAGATTTTCGTTTTCCTGCAGTACAGCGTTTGGTGGTAAAAATGTACGGCGAAGCTGTGCAAATTTTTCTTTTGTAATTCTGTGAATACTGAATTCTGTATTTTCACATGAATAAAGAGCCTGTTTCGATTCTGCATTTTCACATAGACAAAGATCGCATTTTAATTTTTCTAACAAATCTTCTTTTTCTGTGGATTTTTCTAAAGAAAATGAATCCGGCAAAATATTATTCTTCAAATTACAGGTAATTTCTTTTGTATATACACAAGTCTGATACCCCATTTTTCCATAAAAAGAAAAGAGGGATTCATCCGCAGGGGATAAGATTGCTCCTGCATATCCACATGCTTTTAAATATTCGTGTGTATGTGCCATAAGTGCGTGGCAGATGCCTTGTCCACGATATTCTTTTGCCGTAGCAACGGCATAAATATAAGCAATTTTCTGACCGGAAAACCGGCAGTCAAACCAATATAAGGCTCCAATGACAGAGGTGCTATAGCTCGCACACATACAGCGTTTCAAAGAGAAAGCTGTTTCGAAAAACATATCTAAGAAAGCATCGGAGTCGCCAAAGGTGTCTTTCCAAAGCTGTCGAAGTTCCGGAATATGAGAAGGAAGCGGCTGCTGAAGGCAGCAGGAATTTTCTGGCGTGTGCTGTGTATCATTTCTATGAAATTTTTCAAAGCCGGAAGAGGTATCTTGTATGTTTATATAAAAATTTTCAGTACCCAAAGAGGCAGCCTGCATGTCCATTTCAAATTTATGCATCTGCATGCTCCTTTAAAACAGCTACGGCTTTTTCCACCATATGATGTGGGAAATAGCTTTCTTTTGCTTTGCGAAGTCCTTCGAGTCCCATGTCTTCTTCACGATTTAAGAATTCTACTTCCGGATATTTATTGCGGATGTATTTGGCGAATTCACTGTTGATGGCAGTATAAGCACCCTCCACATCCCAGCGGGCCTTTTCAAAATGTACATCAAAGGTGTTTGGTGAAATACGGCTGCCCATGGTAAATGCAAGGATATTTCCATTGTGGCAGAGCAGCAGGCTTTCCATACCGAGACGCTCATAATGTTCATAGCATTTTAAGAGTGCAGCCTGTTCGCCATGGTAGTCATTTTCTGGAGATTCTGCCAGACGGTCTGCATACCACTGTGTAATGAAAGCCTTTGCTTTTTCTATATTTTCGGAAGAAACAGGTTCTACATAAAAGTCAGGCATACGTTTGCAGAAGTTGTTGTAGTGGTTTCGTTTTCTATGGTATTTTCTTCCTTTTAAATCGGCTAATTTTTCAATTTCATAGACATAGTCAAAAGAATCACGTGAGAAACGGATATCAAATTGCTCCGGAAAAAGAGATTCCAGTGTATCTGCATTTTTCGGAGTTAGGCTGGTCATAAAGCAGGTAATACCGCGTTCTTTGGAATCCTGTATCAAAGCCTCCAGTGCATGTTTTTTGTCACCTGAGCCAAGTGGAAAATGGTACATATATTTATTGCGGTATTTACTGAGGACAATGAACTGGTCATCGACAATGGCTGCCCATTGGTCGCCCCACATACTTAAATTACCGAAAGAAAGTTCGCAGCAATGATTATTTTCTGCAAAAAAATAGTGTTCATAAGTGCTGCGTTCTATTTCGGAAAAAGGTTTAAAATCAATCATAATGACTCCTTTTAGTAAGATGAATCGTAATAATAAAGATAAGATTTTAAAAAATCTAACAGAGTTAATAATGCGTAATTTTACAGATAAAGTCAATACCAGCATGCAAAAAAATACATTTTTCTATGATGGGAATTTGTGGGGGACAGCAATTAAATTTTTAAAAATATGTCTGCTGTGATTAAGTTTTGGTAAAAAAAATCCGATATATATAGTAACAAAAAGAGTATTCTTTTGTCTCATAGGATGAGACTGTTTCAATGGTTTTGCACTATGAAAGGAGGTAACAAGGATGTTGCAGAGTATTCAATTTAATGGCAGTGGACCACCAACTTATGTGTACGCCCAGAAGGCAGTCGGCACGACTATGGATTTCTATCAGGTATTTGCCGCAGAGACGGAAAAACGCGATGCACGCAGACAGGAAGGAGAATGGAAAGCGAAGTTCCCTAGAAAAGAAATGAATATAAGACCTGTCAGCCATGAAGAAGTTATGGCGGTGGATGATCGCAGAACCGAAAGTCTTCAGGAAGTTTACCAGAAAGAATATGGAAGGAGAGAATCATTCTTATGGAGACAGAGATGATGGTCTAGGACACCTCAGATGTGAAAAACATTCTGAGGTGTCCATTTTTATTTTATGAGAAAGTAAAAGAAAATTGGATTGTAGAATGATATTTTTTATGCAAAAATATGAATATATAGAATCAGAGTAACTATTCAGCACAGGATAAAACACTTGCTGTTTTATCCGTAAGAACATGATTCAGGTGTGTAAAAATCCTATTGCGAAGCAATCAGGAATGGATCTTTGCATCGTAATTATGAAGGTGCTGAATAATTACGAATCACGTATGAAGTGGGGAAAGACATATGCAAAAAGAGAATACTACCATAAATGGAATAGATGCACAGCATCTTACAATTCAGTGTCTGACAAAATTATCGGAAAGAGAAAGTATTTTAATAATAGATAAAATTGAAAAGAATCCGGCATATAGCGAAGCGATAAAAGAGCAATTGTATTTATGTGCAGGAACGGCAGGTGAATTGAAAAAAGATGCCAATGCTGATACGTTTGAAAATATTTGTAAAACGATTTTAAAACGCCAAAGGAACAAAAAATCTGTTTTGAAAAAGGATTACCGAGAGGCACTTGGTCTGCATAACAATATGGAATTGAGCCGCATAGAAAAAGGCGAGGTAATTATCAAAAAAGAATATATTGACAATATCTGCAATGGTTTTGAAGAAAATGGTAAGAGACGTTTTTGGAGAAATCAGTTGTTATATCTTTATCCAAGTGTGAATGATTTCCAAGGACAGCAGAGTGATATCGAATATCAATGTTTAGAAGCGGTATGCAAAGCGATGCTTCCAAAACAGTACGACAGAATGTATGCAGAGCTGAATGAATTAGAGCAGATGCAGATGGACTCTGTTTTTAAAGATACAGATAAAGCGGATTTGGAAAAGAAACATTCGAAGATGGGAAAACCGCCATATGAATTGTATACGATTATAGCAGAACGGGTAAAAGCAATCGACAGTTCCATTGCAAAAATTGCGGAAGAGGAGCTGGAGATTACGACGAATACCTGGTATTTGTGGAGAAAAACATGGATGGAAGCAGAGCAGAATGGATTTGCAGATGGCATACCAAAGCCGGGGCTTTCCCGTGTACAGATGCTGCTGCTTGCGGTACTGTTTGATTTTACATATTTTGAAGCTGTTTTGTTTTTGGCTTTGGGCGGATATCGCTTTTCAAGTGGTGAACCGGATGAGAAAGTCATTCATTATCTGAAACATAAGGATATAAAAAGTGAAAATGTAACTGATACAAATATGCAATTAGAAATGAAAGCAGAACCTCGCGTAGAGTCATTTGAAGAAATAAAAAATTATCTGAAAGAAGGTATATATGATAATGTATGGCGCAAGCGATAGAATACATGTGGAAAATCGTAATTATCCAGTTATGGAATAATTACAAAAATGGATGAAGTTAGAAAGGATGGAAAATCATGGATAGTACAATTATTATGGAGAATGCAATGCAAGAAGCAATAAATGAAAAAGATATTGCTTTATATGAAAAATTAGCAGAATTATCGGATATGGAATCGGATCTTTATGGAAGTGAGTATTGTGATGAATGGATAATGGAATATCTGCGGGAATCCGAATGGGCAAAAGCAAAGTCTGATTTTGTAAAAATGAAGCTTGCAGAAGGACAGTTTACAGAGATGTTTGACAGTTTCAAAGTTCCGGAATCTGAGGAAGCATGTGCACAAATGATAGATGCATTTTCGTATGATATGCTGACGAAATATTTTAAAGGATATTCGGATGCCGAACAGCAGGGTATGATGATTCAGATGCTAGCTAATGCCGCAGACATGAGAGGAAAAAGCATTGAAGCAACAGAACTTGTTGAAATGGCAAATGCACCTGCGGAAAAATTAGAGCAGCAGACTGTAGATACAATAAAAGAATTTTCTCTTGAAATGTTAAAAAATACAGATGTTGAGAAATTAAAAGAAGGAATGGATTGTATCATTAGTGATGTCACGGATTTGCAAAATGTGTTAAATGGCAAGAAATTGTCTGTTTCTGCATTATCCATTGCTGCTTATCTGACCAATCCGAAGATGCGCAAGGCACCGGAACTGATCTCAGCTTCAGCCGTCGCATCAAAAAAAATAGCAGATACTATGGAGCATCTGCAGCTTCCGGAGGGTATGGAGATTTCCACATTAATAGAAATGGCAGAAGCAGGAGAGATTCCATGGTACAAAAATGAGGAGTTTTGGGAAGATTTTGGGGAAATTGTGGTGAGCATATTTCTTTTCATAATATGGATAATGATCATATTGTTGTTTGTGTCACTGTTTGCGTTTGAAGAATCGCCGGTGATGCTTGAAATCATGTGCGAAATCTGTCTTTTTGTTGGTGTGGGAGCATCCGTTTTAGCAGCAGGAATTTTGGCAGTGGGAATGATATATGTGGCAGGCACAGAGATGTATAAGTTTACGGAAAATAGTAATGATGAATTGGTGTATATAGATGAGACCGAGGATGAAGATGAGGATGAAGCTGAGGACGAAGCCGAATACGAAGATGAGTAACAATTTTTTGGTCATGACAATCATCGGTATCAGTAGTAATATATAGTTAGAAAAACAAAACAACAAAACAGGAGGACTCAAATATGACATATACATTAAATTGGGAAGATGTAAAAGATAACTGCAAAAACATGGTACCGGAAATTCGCATCGGTGTTGAAACAAAATTGCTTAGTAATAAAATTCAAAAAGAAATGGAAGAGGGGGTAGCATTAGAGGAAATCCTGTATAGATATCTTCCAAACGCAGGTATGGAAGATATTAAGGAAGATGCCGCTGCACTGAAAAAAGGGGTAGAAAAAGTATATGCGGCAAAGGACGAAGAAGTAGATGCAAGATGGGTAAAAGAACATTTGAATAGCGTTATGCTTAAAATGAACAATAAGGAACGTGTGGTATATCTCAGCAATATCATTTTAGCAGAAAGAGAACTGCATCCGGATATCCAGTTGGAACAGGAAACGTTAGATCAAATCAAAGCATTGAGAAGTGCTGATATATGTACCGAAGAAGATGTTGCGATGCTTCTTGAGATGGCAAATGATATCTTAGATGAACATGCCGGTTTGCTGACACAGGTATCGTGGAAAGCAATGGAAAAGAGAATGTACAAACTGGACTATGAAACAGTTGAAGAATATATTACGTTTGGTGAAGATGTTTCCGTTGCTTATGCGGCAGCATTGTACATCCAGCAGAAATGCGGGAAAGCAATAAAAGCAGACAAAATGGGACAGGCAGAACTTCCGGCAGAACTTTTAGGAAGTGCAGCAGCTACTACGGTAGAAAGCAGCAGACTTATGCAGCTTTATTGCAAAGGCAGAATGGATAAAAGAAGATTCCTGGATAAAATCAAGCAGTTATATACAGCAGCATTGACATTTGTCTGTGAACATAAAGCGGCAATTGCTGTGCAGGCAGTACTTACCATAGGAGTATTTCTTGTGATGTTCTCAATGGTGTCAGAACTTTTGGTAGAGATGCCAATCGTAAGCATGATCGTAACCGCAGTGTTTATTCTTCCACTTATGACAGATAAAGAACTTACATATGATATAGAAGACACATTAAATCATATTTGGATGGGCTTGGTAGAAATATGGGGAAATATAAAAAATCTTTATCACGAAACGATAGCGAAATGGAAAGGAAAAGCTGCAGATGTGAATGAAGAGGATATTTTTGAAGCTGAAATAAATGAATTCGAGATGGAAGATGAATTTGAAGACGAGCCTGAATTTGAAAACGAATCTGAATTTGAGGACGAGTCTGATTTGGAAGATGAGTCTGATTTGGAAGATGAGTCTGAATCAGAAACAGAATCCGAAGATGAAGAATTGTAGGTAACAGTTCTTTTTAGATAAATGATATTTCATAAAATATATTTGTGATATAATAATACCAGACGGTGAGAAATCATCGTCTGGTATATGCATATTTGATGTAGAGGGATTTGGAGTAGATATAGTCAGCCTGAGCGTCTAAAAATAGAGAAAGGAACCGTAATCATTATGGCACTAATGTATGCAGATCAGACATGGATGGAAAAATTAAAAGAAATGAAAGATTTATGGCTTCCATCTAAAGCTGTTAAGAGTGGAAAGAGAATACCAGAGATGCTGCTTATGGAGGAAGAATTGTTTTGTGAATTTTATGAATACTGGATGGAACCTTGTATAAAATTCAAAATTCTGCAAACAGGGAATATTTCAATGGAAAAAGAAGCAGAGATAAGGTCGCTTTTTTTTGCAGGAGCAGAGGAATCCAAATATCCGGAATTTATAGAATTGTTTTGTACAGCAATGAAAAAGCCGGTGGCATGTCCTATTTGCAAAGGAGAACTGATAAATTATATAAAAGAAGCAATAAAAAAAGACATGGATGGTATGCCGGAACATATGAAACTACGCGTATTGGTGCTATGTGTTCTTGCAAATGAAATTCCGAAAAATGTGTTTGAAAAAGGTGCCAGCTGGATGAATATGATTGAAGGTGCAGTCAATCATGAGACCTATGAAAAAGAATACATAGATTTGGAAGATGGTATGCAGTTTGCGATGGAAATTTACCCAAAAGATATCTACTCAGATGAAAAAACGAACAAATGTCAGCTTTTTTCGAAAATTCTGCGTAATGACAGTCAGAAAGTATGTAGTATTGTTGTGTGCCATGAGGAAAATTCTTATCCGATTCAATTGCATCCATATAGCATGCTGCGGTGTGTGTTTGCAGATGCAGAATGTAAGAAATTAATCAGTATCAAAGGAAATATTTATTTTCATGATGCAACCAACGTAGTGCTGCAGAGAGGACAGCAGGATGGTGTAAAGCTATCTGCTTACAATAAACGGAATGGCATCTTTGATCTTTGGGATCCGGGAACTTTTTTGGATATTTCCGTAGATGGGAAAGGCGGAATCCTTATTTTGACAGCACAGGAATTGTATTCTAGTATGGGAATGAGCAAAAAGGGAAATTTACCGATTCGCTGTTATGGTTCTGGAAAACAGTGGGCATGGCTGTATGCAGATGGAAGACTCGAAAGCAATTTGGGAAATGGAAAAGAAATTACGCATGTAACAGCAGTTGTAGAAGATGCGGAAAGAGGGCTTTTGGTATGCAGTGATACCGGATGCTGGGACTACAGGGGAACAGCAAAGAAAAAAATAGAACCATCCGAATTTGTAGAGTTGATGTTCGAACGTTTTTCAAATACATTGCATCCGGAAAAATGTGAATGTGTGCGGAGCCGTTATGTGGAACTGTCCATTAAGCAAAATGGAGGAGTGGAGGCTGAAAAAGTATGAGTCTGTATTCATTGTTTAAGAAAGGTATGGAAACCGGTGCAGGAGCACCGGTTAATACGAAGGTAGGAAAACAAAAACATAATACAAGAGAAAACAATCCGAAAAAAACGGATAATAAAAAGCTTGTACGAAATAAATATACCAAAACAAGTTTGATATTCCATCTAAAAGAGATGCTGGATGAGAAGTATGCTTTGGAACAAACGATGGCAAGGCTGACCGGAGGCAAAACAGGCGTAGTGGAACTCAAATCACATATATCCTGGATGTGGGATTCGGGGGATTTGGATGGGGCAAAGCTATATGAATCGATGTTCCGAAAAAAAACGATTGAAATAGCGAAATCATATAAAAGAATCCAAGCGATTCAGGGAGAAGCAGAAAACATAAAGAGACAACGAAAAAAGGACTCGATAACACCGGATGAAGCAGAATTATATGATTTGATTCAGCATATACAGTATGATGATTTTTATAAGGATCTGATAGAGAAGAACGATAATTTTTTGAAAGAAATGAATAATTTTACGTAACTATGAAGGTACTGAATAGTTACAATTTTACAGAGAAAAAACAGGGGGAAGCAAAATGATAAATGGTGGGATTATAATAAAATTTGTGGTATTTTTGACCGGACTAGTCGCTTGTATTGCAGCAGCAAAGGTTGTGTCAAAAAAGAATGGAACAACCAGAATACCGGAATCAAACACATCATCCCAACGTATAGAGTATAAAAAACAATCTGAACCAAACAAAACGGAGCCGCCAAAGGCAGATTGGGTCAAATTATATGAGGAAAAATGTGATTTGGAACAGAAAATGGTAAGGCTGGCTGGTGGAGACACCGGTATGATTGCATACAAAAATATATTGGAAAAATCAAATGATTCGGAAAATAGTAAAAAAGAAGAAAATATAGAGATGTACCGGGATGCATATAAGCGCAAATATGAGCATTTTCGGACAAGTTATGAGCGTTATTCAGAGATTTTAAAAGAAGCAGAAAAATGTCCGGAAGATATGCGCAATATGTTTTTGAAAACAAGAGATGAAGATATTTATCAGGATTTGTTAAAATTCAATCCGTAAAGAAAACAAAAAAGAGCCAATAGATAAAAGGGAGTGAACGGATATGGTGCAGGAGAAGATGGAGAAAATAATAAGAGATATTTTGGAAATGGATGATTGTGAAAAAGAGTCCTTTTTGAAATATGTAAAGGAGCATACAATCAAATATATTCTTTGTATGGATATGGGCTGCGGAGGAACCAGCACGGCTTTTTATACAATGGGCAGCGAATTAAAAATTCCTGTTTCATGGAGGTATAAGACCCGTAACAAAGAAAATGGAGAGCTGCTGGAAGTGGTAGGACCATTTATACCGACCATCATTGGATATGACACGACGGAATTTGATGAGCCTGTGATTGGACCGGAAGCCTTTGAGTATGGACGTGCTGCTGAAAATTTTAAAAGATTACCGGATGCGGAGGCATTGAAAGAGAAAGCACTTACCGTTCAAAATATGTATGGAGAAGAATACAGTTATCCTTTATCCAAAGTCTGGGCAGATTATTTTAAGAAAATCTTAGAGGAGAGCCTGAATTTTTTAAAAGAGCAGCAGAATATCAATTGTTCTAAGGAAGAGCTGCTTTTTGTCGTGGCACATCCATCGGGAGAGGAATGGGATAGAAAAGATGTTCGGGATAATTATAAAAAGATGATTGCAAAAGGAATCGGATTACGTGCAGAACAGATTATCACAATATCAGAAGCCAAGGCTGCGATGCAGTATGTTAGAAAGCTGCATGATATAACAGTAGACTGGACAAAAGGAGTTCTGATTATTGATCTGGGTGCCAGCACAATCGATATCGAATATCTTTCCCAAAATTGTACGGATCCCAAAGAGTATTCCATTACCATGGCAGGAAGAGAAGTGGACAAAATTCTTGCATACGATGTGTTATGCAGAAGCAATCCGGAATTTCAAGCAGACTATCCGACACTTGACAAATTTTTGCAGGATGAAACATTCTGGACAGATGATGCTGTATTCGAAGAAAAAATGGAAAAGCTGGAAGCAACAAGGTCTCAGTGGATGTATAGCATAAGGGTTTTAAAAGAGAGTATCTGCAATCAGAATATTTTTGGCAAAGAATCGTTGTCCGCAAGATTTTTTGGGAAAAAACTTTATTATGCAGCATCGCATCCGGAAACAGAGATACCGGTCTCCGAATTGCATATATTGGAAGAATTATTGGAACAGAATGAATTTTCTTTTGCATGTAACGATATGGCAATTGCTTCTTATATGAACAAGGACAGTATCGGAAATGGTGGTAAAGGGGCACAGATGGTAAAAGGAAGCTGGTATTCACATCTGGAAAAACTGGTCTGTTATGCATTGGATGAATTACAGGAAGATAAATACCAGATTTCGGATGTGATTGTGACCGGAGGAACTTCACGTCTGGTCGGTGTAGAAAAGCATGTAAGAAAAGGAATTGAAGATTCTAATATTGACAATAAAAATAGTATCAATCTTATCCTGTTATCGAATGAGACAGATTATGAACGTACCGTGACGTATGGAAGCACCTATTATGTTGGATATGCCGTAAAGCATTTGGATGCGATGTTAAATTTTCCAAATACGCTGAAAAAGAGATTGGATACTTATGTGATAGAGAAAGAAGTAATCACAAAATATATTGCTCCTGAGGTAAATAAAAAGGTAAAAGAAACAATAAATGCCGCTTTTACACAATGGAGAAATTTAGGAAAAAAAGATTCTCGTGCAACTGTAGCAAAATTGAAAGTATTTATAGAGGATGCAATGCATGCGATGTCTTTGGACAATGAAGTCAAGAATGGTATTGATGCATTTAATAAAAATTGTGAGAATGAGTTTTCGGATATCTATACCGTTACCAATGACTTTTTGGAAGTACTTTCCGGAAAGAAATACAAAGCCCAGCTGCATATTCCGAAAATCAATATCAAAATCGATAAAGCGAAACTGACCAATAAAGTAAAAGAAAAAACAAGTGCTGTAATGAAAGAACATGTTCAATTCGGAGATGGTATTCGAAAGTGGTGGAACACTTGTGAAGATGATGGACTGATTCGTAACCCAACGTATCGCAAAGAATTCCACAATGCATTTTGGTGCAAAGCCGAAGCGCCTATAGAAGATAGTATTAAAAAGAGTATCCAAAATGAAATTGAAACAGCATATGATGGCAATCGTTTTAACATACCGGATACTGTTATTGAAGAGGTAACAGAAGATATTAAGAAAGCTTTATATTTAGGATAAAAGTAATTATTCAGATACTGAATAATTATGATAAAAGAGGTTTTAAACAGTTAAATAAAACTTATAAAACTCTATAAAATATGGTTGAGTTTTACAACATATTTCAAAAATCATAGGCGTATCAGCACAAACACTACGTAATTGGGATAATAACGG
>CAYVGA010000037.1:0-16887 GCA_964449855.1 uncultured Lachnobacterium sp. | reverse complement strand
CCTGTTCCGGATTATGTGGAAGAGAATGTATCGGATAAGGTTGTGAAGATTATTCAGTCTTATACAGGTGTAGTGAATAAGATGGTTTGGAGAAAATTTTAATAGATGTATCTCTTTCATTGTGAATTATACAACGGATGTAGTTATTTGGTATAAATATAAAAGACACCCACAAAGTGAGTGTCTTTATTGCCTTATGCTGTATACCAATAACATGCTTAATCAGTGATTTTTCCTGCATTTACTTCATCGTAGATTTTACGTAGTACTTCATCCGATAATGTGTGAATAGATTTGCGCACGAGCTCAAATGTAGCTCCGTTCAGGAAAAAGTTTTTTGCATTTTCGAGTGCATTCTGTTCGATGCCTTGTGAAATACCCTGTGAAATACCCTGTGAAATACCGTCTGCTTTGCCATCATTATAGATAAATAATCCAAGTTCTGTCATTTTGATTTCCTCCTTGATTTGATTAAAGTCTTCTGAGTCTAAAAATTTACTTGCCATAGCGTAGATGACCGCTTCGATTTTTTCAACATCTGGAATGGACTCTTCGGATTCCCTGATGATTTGGAGTGCTTTTCGGATTCGTTCCTTCTGTGGCATGTTGCCACCCATGAGAGGGCATAAGGTCAGAGGGACGAGGTCTTCCCGGGTCAGAGAAATCGAATGTTCGAGCTTGCTGGTGATGTTGTCAAATACTTCTTCAGCGCGGTGTCCTTTCATAATAATTGGATGCACGCGGTAGGTGTTGAAGCCAGATGTGAATTCCGTAATTGGTTTTTTGATTGTGCCGGAATACAGGACATAGGTGTGGACATCTACGTTGTGCTGGTAGCTGGTTAAGGCCTCATAACAGCGAAACCGTTTTAAATCGGAAATACCCTTGTCAGTGCTTTGGAATTCGAAATGTCTCCAGGAGCCGTCTTTCATGACAAGGTTGAAATCCTGATAGAATTTCTTCAGTTCCAGATGTACGGTTTCGGTTGGGGCGATGTGGTCGACTTCTCCGTCAATCTGAAAGTAGGGCACCAATACGTCGGAGAAGTATTGTGTGGTTAATTTGAGAGTAGCATCTTCGAGTTGCTGTGGTGCTTTTTCGGATGGAATGTGGTTATCCGAAGAGGCCATGATTACGTGTGTGTTTTCCATTTAGTTCCTTTCCAAACTGCCATTGGGAAACACGATAGAGATCTTCTTATACAAATTATACGGAAAAAAGAGCCGTCAGACAATGGAACAATGGCAATTTTCGTTATAATTTTTGATAGATATGTAGTTTTGCTGTAATTATTCAAATATTGAAAATTACGGTTTGATTAATTGGAATGCTTCTCTGAGTTGGAGCAGATTCTAATTAAGAACATGATTCGTGAAAATATGGTTTTATCAGTTATTCGAAAGAACCATATTTAAATCATGTGTGATTATTGGATAACCGCATAACAAATATGCATAAGAGTTTCAAAACAGTATTGTCTGTTGCTAAAATCACGATAACATATTTACGTATATTTTGCAAGAGAAAAAAGAAGATATCACCTATAACGAAATCATTAGCAGGTCGCTAATTTTTCAAAGTTTACAATTGCATATGGAGGTAGAGAGAGTGAGTTATACAACGAAACCATTTGAAGAATTGGATATTATGGATGATTTTCTGATAAATGCCGTAGCAGGGGATGAAGAAATTGGAGAAGAATTTAGTCGAATACTTTTGGAAGGACTTCTGCAAAGAGAGCTGGGAAATGTGCAGATTAGTATTCAAAAGGTACTATTTGCAGATACGCCGAATCACCGTGGCATTCGTATGGATGTTGAGATAAATGAGTATGAGGAACTTGATGGAAAATCGGTGGTAAAAAATATTTTTGATATTGAGCCGAATAAAAGAAAAGAAGTAAATTTACCTAAGCATAATCGTTTTTATCAGGCAAAAATTGATAGCCGTAATATGAAGTCTGGAGAGAAGGATTTTAAAACACTTCCAAATTTGTTTATACTTACGATAACGGATTATGATCCATTTGGATATGATTATATGATGTATACGGTACATAACCAGTGTGAAGAAGTACCGGAGCTGGAATATAAGGATGGGTTGCGGTTCATTTACTTTAATACAAAAGGAACCAAAGGCGGAAACTCTGGTATTAAGGCATTGCTTAATTATATTCAAAATAGTAAAATGGATAATGTAACCGATGAAGTAACCAAGAAACTTCATGATTGTATTAGCAGAGTGAAAATTTCACCGGAAATGAGGATGGAATATATGAAGTGGGATGCAATGATTTTTTATGAGAGACGCGAGGCTAGGGATGAAGGCAGGCTGGCTGCGAAAGTGGAATCGGTAGAACAGTTTGTTGAAAGAATGTAGTAAAAAGTTGAAAATGAATAATCATATTTTATATGGCATGTTAATGTGGACATGCCATATATTATACATTTTTAAAACGAATATACAGTAATGCAAAATAGAATTTTGTTATTGACTTTATGCGATATCAGTATTGACATAATGATTATTATATGCTAATATACCGGATATACAATAACGTATAAATAAGGAGGCATATATGAAAATCAGAACAGATTATGTAACAAATTCAAGTAGCAGCAGCTTTGTTTTAGCTAGAAAAGGGGAACTAACAGAACTGCAAAAGAACGCAATTATAAATTTCGTGGAGCAGAAGATGTTAGGGGATAAATTGTTAACCCCGGAAAGTTCAGAAGCAGATATTCAAAAGGTGCTGGAAGATGAATATATTTTAGAACGACATAAGGATGAGGTTCGAAGTGCTTTGAAAGATGGAAAAGATATTTATAGTGGCTGGGTAAGTTTTGAAGAAACGGATTATCATTATGCAGACTTGTTTGCTTCTTTATGGAGTGTATTGGAAAAAGCAGATGGTGAAAATTTTGAAGCAATTGATGGTTCTTTGGATTATTAGAGGTTTGTATGAGAGTTCGACGAGAGGCTGATTTTCTGAGTTTTTTTGATGAGAATACAGGTTGTTATATGCGCACTGGCATTATCAAGGACGGAAGAGATACTGGTGTAGATCCGTTTATGTCGTCATTTCCGGAATTGTTGGATATTGGAATTATGGGGCATTGCAAGCATGGTAAAATGGGATTATGCATAAAAGCAGGGATAGAATGTTATCAGGATGGATTGCATGCACAAAATAATAATATGTCGTTAGATGATTTTAAAAATATTGTAAATCAATGTAAGGGACAGACATTTCAATTTGCGTTAGGTGGTTGTGGTGATCCGGACCAGCATGAACATTTTGAAGAAATGTTGAAAATATGTAAAAATGCTGGAATTACAGTAAATTTTACTACGTCAGGCTTAGGAATGACAAAAGGTATAGCAGAGATTTGTAAAAAATATTGTGGTGCAGTAGCAGTTAGCTGGTATAGGAGTGAATATACATTACAAGCAATTCATATGCTGATGGATGCAGGTGTAAAGACAAATATCCATTATGTATTGAATAAGCATTCAGTAGAAGAAGCATTAAAGAGATTACAGGAGAAAAGCTTTCCGACAGGAATAAATGCAATTGTATTTTTACTACATAAACCGATAGGACTTGGAACATATGACAATATAATTACATGTGAAAATTGGGAATTTCGAGAATTAATAAGTTATATCAAATCGGGCAAGGCAAATTATAAAATAGGATTTGATTCTTGTACAATCCCTGCATTAATTGACCATTTTGAACAGTTTGATGTAGACAGCATGGACACTTGTGAAGGAGCACGATGGTCTGCTTATATTACTGCGGATATGAAGATGCTGCCTTGTAGTTTTGATAATCAGGAGCAGAAATGGGCGGTAGATTTGCGAAAAAACACCATTTTAGAAGCATGGAATAGTCAGAAATTTGAAGCTTTTAGAGAATGTTTTCGTTTGTCATGTCCATCTTGTAAGGATAGAGTTTATTGTATGGGTGGCTGTCCTATTAGACCGGAAATTGTACTGTGTAATAAGAAAGAGAACACGCAACGCAAGTCAAAGCGACACCCATATTAGAGTCATCCATTGCAATGCAGATATCAACTAGCTGATGCCTCAATTATAACAATTTTTACACTTATTTAAAACACTAACGAAACTCCACTTGAAAATCCCCCCCACATCCCTTATAATATCAAAAAAGTAGTTTGATACACATAGGGGGGGAATTTATGCTGATCAGTGAACGTATATACAAATATATTGCAGAAAGAGGCATGACTCAAATCGAGTTTTCAAAAAAAACAGGAATATCACAGAGTACAATTAGTGATTGGAGAAGAAAGGGCACAAATCCATCTGCGGATAAAATTATGATTATCTGCGATGTGTTGGATGTTTCTCCAAATGAGCTGCTGACTGGTGTGGAAAGCAAGCTGAAAAACAGATCAGAGGCAGACGATTATATTGTTTTGGACAAAGGTTCTAAAGAATATCATTTAATTGAAATGTACCGGGATTTGGATGTATATGCGAGAAACCGTGTAGAGGGTTATATGACGGCTTTTAAAGATATGGCTAATAAATAAGTAACAATAAATAAGGCATGTCTTTTTGACGTGCCTAAAATTATACACTATCAGTTCGTGTATGCGATATCTATAAAGTAAAAAGTATATACTATAATTAATGAATATATTGACATGACATAAGCATTCCATGTACCGCAATTCCCCCTCGCGTTAGTTATCAAATGTGTCAATGACATGTCAAGGTATCATATAGAAATACATTTTATCATAAGATAAATTGTAACAGTCAGCTGATGGCTGAATTGTCACGATGGATTATGGAGGTCTTATGAGAAAAATTGGAAATTTTATGATAGTAATTATGTTTATGTTCTTGATTGCAGCTATCAGTCTTGTACTTGTGTCGACGTTTTCCTACCTATATAAATGGCAGGCGGATAAAGCATTGGTTGGAATTACTGTTACATATATTCTGGCAGGATTTAGCGGAGGTCTGATGTTGAAAAAAATCAATAAGGAAGCCAAAACAATAGGAAAGAAGATGATGGAAGGCATATTGCAGGGTACTATTTTTATGGCAATAATTATAGGGGTAGGTGTTTTTGGATTAGAAAGTCCATTGGTGGTTTCTTCGCGCTTTCTCATGTTGTGGATGCTTGTGGCTGGCAGCACCTGTTTGGGACATATATTGTAAAAATCTTTTTTCTGTGTTACAATTTTTGGAATCTGATACTTGTTTGGAAGTGTCGTGATTATGAGAGTGCTGAATAATTACGATGTGTCAAAAATTTTATGTTTGACGAGAAACAGGAGATTCGGAAATAGTAAATGAGAAAGGATGGATACAATGAGAAAAAACAAAGCGATAGCAATTATACTTGTGATTATAGCATTGCTTGTCGGATTGGGTACATATGGAATGCGTGTGCTGCGTGCGACCGGTTCAAATGGTGATAGTTCAATCATCTTAGGCTTGGATTTGTCTGGTGGTGTTTCGATTACCTATCAGATTGTGACGGAAAATCCTAGTCAGACGGATATCAATGATACGATTGCAAAATTAGAGGAACGTGCAGAAAACTACAGTACGGAATATGCGGTATATCAGGTCGGAGAGGATCGTATTACGGTAGAGATTCCGGGTGTGTTTGATGCCAATGAGGTGCTGGAAGAATTGGGGAGTCCTGGTGCGTTATATTTTATTGTAGAGAAAAATGCACAGGGAAAAGCAAACTATTCTTATGACAAAGATAGCGAGGAAAAAGTACCTTATGTCTTAAATTATGAATTGGAAGAACTGCTGGAAAATGGTTCAGTTATTTTAACCGGGAATGATGTGAAATTCGCAGAGGCCGGTTATCAAACCGATTCATATGGAAATCAGAAACCGGTTGTTTCGTTGACGCTTACCAATGCCGGTGCAGAAATTTTTGCAGAGGCAACAAGTGAGGCTGCAAAGACCTCTGCAACGATTGGGATTTTTTATGATGATCATTTTGTGAGTGTGCCGGTAGTAGAAAATGCGATTACGAATGGCGAATGTGTAATTTCCGGACATGCAGATTATGCGGATGCAGAGGAATTGGCAACGTTTATCCGTGTAGGTGCGATTAGTTTGAAATTAGAAGAATTAGAGTCTAATGTAGTAGGGGCACAGTTAGGTAGTGATGCGTTGGTTACGAGTATACAGGCGGCGGGCATTGGTTTGTTTTTGATTATGTTATTTATGACAGTGATGTATCGTCTGCCAGGAGTGGTTTCGTCGATTGCATTGGCGATTTATACTTTCGGAACGATTGTGTTTGTACAAATCTTTGAAATCACACTGACTCTGCCGGGGATTGCGGGTATTATCTTAGGTATTGGTATGGCGGTAGATGCCAATGTAGTTACCTTTGCTCGAATTCGTGAAGAGATTGCTGCTGGTACAACAGTCTCCATGTCGATTAAGAATGGTTATGCAAAGGCGATGTCTGCGATTGTAGACGGTAATGTTACTACATTTATTGCCGCAATTGTACTTATGTTACTCGGTTCCGGTACGGTAAAAGGATTTGCATATACGCTTATGATTTCGATTATCATGTCCATGCTGACAGCGCTTGTTGTTGCAAAGTATTTGATACAGGCACTCTATGCTGTAGGATTGAAAGATAAAAAACTTTATGGTGCGGCAAAAGAAATAAAAACAATTGATTTCTTAAAGCACAGAGTTTTTTATTTTGTAATTTCACTTGTGGTTATTTTGGCAGGAATCGCTGGTATGATTTACTATGGAGCAACCACAAACAAAGCATTTAATTATGGAATTGAATTTGCTGGAGGAACTTCTACAACTGCTGATTTTGGAAAAAGCTATAGCATAGATGAAATTGAAAAAGAGATTGTTCCATATGTGACAAAAATCACAGGGGATTCAGCGGTACAAGCTACTACAGTAGATGAGAGTACAAATATTGTGTTGAAAACAAAGACACTTTCATTAGAAGAAAGAGAAGCATTAAATGAGATGCTGGTAAAAGAATTTGGTGTAGATGAGAGTACCATAACAACGCAGAGCATCAGTTCAACAGTAAGTAGCGAAATGAGACAAAGTGCAATTATAGCAGTCATAGTTGCCTGCTTCTTTATGCTGGTTTATATTCGTCTGCGTTTCAAAGACCTGCGTTTTGCAACAAGTGCCATTCTTGCGCTGGTACATGATGTTCTTGTTGTGCTTACGGCATATGTGCTGCTTCGTATTACCGTAGGAAATACATTGATTGCCTGTGTGCTTACAGTGGTCGGTTATTCGATTAATAATACCATTGTTGTATTTGATCGTATACGAGAAAATCTGTCTGTTTTGAAAAAGCAGACAGCAGAAATCTGGTATGAAGTGGCGAATCGTTCGTTGACACAGACACTTACAAGAAGTATGTATACATCTCTCACAACATTGATTATGGTAGTGCTTCTTTATGTTATGGGTGTACCGGCAATCAAAGAATTTGCATTGCCGCTTATGGTAGGTATGATTTGCGGAACATATTCTTCCCTTTTCATTGCAACACAGTTGTGGTATGAAATGAAAATTAGAATTAAGACAACGGTTTAGGAAAGCTAAAGATAATTAAATAAAATTAAATAAAATTAAAGTGGTCGCGGATAGTCTGCGGCCATTTTTGCCATAGGAAAGCTATTAATGTATTAAAATTTTTAAGTCTTTTCGTATTTATTCAGTATCTTCATAACACTGTTCGTGAGAAGAGTTCGCAAGAGAATTTTTTTAAAATGGAAATAAAGTGGAAATAAGATGGAAATAAAGTTAAAAAGATTGAAAAATGGAAAGAATATTGATATAATAAAGAAAAGAAATGGAAAGGTGGACGGATTATGACGTTATCTGAAATGAAAAAACGCAAAAAAGAATTGGGTTATTCGTATGAGCAGATTGCAGAAAAATCCGGAGTGCCATTGAGTACCGTACAAAAGGTGTTTAGCGGGGCGACACAGTCGCCACGATACGAGACATTATTGGCGATTGAAAAGGTTTTTGTAAATTATACACCTTCCATGGTAAGGGAATCTGTTGTGGAGTATGGACAGTGTAGTTTAAAACAGCAGGGCGAATATACAGTGGATGATTATTATAATTGGCCGGAAGATGAGAGGATAGAATTAATAGATGGTGTAATTTATTATATGTCCGCACCTCGGATCATGCATCAGGCATTGATTGGAGAAATTGATTATGCATTAAAATCTTACATAAAAAAGAAAAAAGGAAAATGTCAAGTGTTTGGTGCACCAATAGACGTTCGTTTAGACTGTGATAATAAAACAATGGTACAGCCGGATATTACGCTTGTGTGTGAAAGAGACAGATTAACAGAGCAGACTTTAGAGGGGGCTCCGGATTTTGCAGTTGAAGTGTTGTCGCCTAGTACACGTAAAAAGGATATGACCCTAAAGCTACAAAAATATGTTAATGCAGGTGTTCGTGAGTATTGGATTGTTGATCCGGATAAAGAAACAATTATTGTATATAAAATGAAACAGGAAGAGGGGCAGGAAAAAGGGCAGGATATAGTAGCGAAGTTTTATACCTTCGAAAGCCAGATTCCGGTTGGAATTTTTAATGATGAATGTATTGTAGATTTTAAAGAAATAAAAACGTATATAGAGGGATAAAATATGGACTTTATTTTCATCTTTTTAATCATAATGAATGTTATAGGTTTCCTTACAATGGGGCTTGATAAAGCGAAGGCAAAAGCCGGAGCATGGAGAATTCCGGAGAAGACCCTGTTGGGAATTGCAGTAATGGGCGGTGGACTCGGCGTTATGCTCGGCATGGAAACATTTCGTCATAAGACAAAACATTGGGAATTCAAGTATGGTATACCTGTAATTCTTATGGTAGAGATAGCGGCGGTGCTTTATTTTATGGAATAAAAATCCAATAAAAGAAAGGTCTTTCTTGATTTTTAGAATATGAAATAGTACAATAGCAGATAATGATATAAGATATAACTTGGAGGCAATATGATCGATATTAAATTTTTAAGAGAGAATCCTGAAGTAGTAAAAGAAAATATCCGTAAAAAATTTCAGGAACACAAACTTCCATTAGTAGACGAAGTAATTGAATTAGATGAACAGGCTAGAAAGACACAGCAGGAAGCTGATGAAATTCGTGCGAGCAGAAATAAACTTTCGAAACAGATCGGTATGTTAATGGGCCAGGGTAAGAGAGAAGAAGCAGAAGAAGTAAAAGCACAGGTAAGTGCAAACGCTGCCCGTCTTGCAGAACTTGAAGTATTAGAAAAAGAACTTAGTGAAAAAGTAACTAAGATTATGATGACCATTCCAAACATTATCGATCCATCTGTACCTATCGGTAAAGACGATAGTTGTAACGTAGAAATCGAAAAATTCGGTGAACCGGTAGTTCCGGAATTCGACATCCCATACCATACTGAAATTATGGACAGATTCAATGGTATCGACATGGAAGCAGCAGGTAAAGTAGCAGGAAATGGTTTCTACTATCTTATGGGTGATATTGCCAGACTTCACTCAGCTGTGATTTCCTATGCGAGAGATTTCATGATTGACCGTGGATTTACTTACTGCATCCCGCCATTTATGATTCGTTCAAACGTAGTAACAGGCGTTATGAGCTTTGAAGAAATGGATGCTATGATGTACAAAATCGAAGGTGAAGACCTTTACCTCATCGGTACATCCGAACACTCTATGATTGGTAAATTCATCGACACATTAAACGATGAAGCTACATTACCACAGACACTTACAAGCTATTCACCATGTTTCCGTAAAGAAAAAGGTGCTCATGGTATCGAAGAACGTGGTGTATACCGTATCCACCAGTTTGAAAAACAGGAAATGATCGTGGTTTGTAAACCGGAAGAATCTCCAAAATACTATGATGTATTATGGAAAAACACAGTAGACTTATTCCGCAGTTTAGACATTCCGGTTCGTACACTTGAATGTTGTTCCGGTGACTTAGCAGATCTTAAAGTAAAATCCTGCGACGTAGAAGCATGGAGTCCACGTCAGAAGAAATACTTTGAAGTTGGCAGCTGCTCAAATTTAGGTGATGCGCAGGCTAGAAGACTGAAAATCCGCGTAAAAGACAAAGATAACAACAAATACTTTGCACATACATTAAACAACACTGTAGTTGCTCCGCCACGTATGCTTATCGCATTCTTAGAAAACAACTTAAACGCAGACGGAAGTGTAAATATTCCGGTTGCTTTAAGACCATACATGGGTGGAAAAGAAAAAATTGTTCCAACAAAATAAGTAAAGGTTTCATAATGTACTCGAAATGGACCATATCATATATTGAATACGCACACCCTTCCGCTAGGTATCGGTTCGTTGCGTTACTAAATTCGTGTCGATGGATATCGTCACTCATTAAGTAACGACGACCGCTAACGGTGCTCATTCAATACATGATATGGTCCATTTCTTACATTGTGGAAAAACGGATATTATTTGGTTGAATCGTAACTGTGAAGGTACTGAACAGTTACGTTGAAACATTATAAAAGTAGAGGAGATATGAGTTTTGAAGAAAATACTAATTGTTGAGGATGAGATATTTCTTAGAAAAAATATAAAAATACTACTTGAGAAATGCGGCTATGAGGTGATGGATGCAGCATCAAAAGCGGAGGCAATGCAGTACATATTACAGAAGAAACAGGTGGATTTATTTTTGGTGGATGTATGGCTTCCAGATGGCGATGGATTTGAGCTGTGTGAAAAAATCCGTTTGCAGGATACGGCACCGGTACTGTTTCTGACGGCTTGTGATGATGAAGATTCGATTGTAAAAGGTCTGAGTCTCGGGGCGGACGATTATATTACAAAACCATTTCGTGCAGCAGAATTGTTGTCACGTATCGAGGCAAATTTGCGAAGAGTGGCAATGGAACAGCAAAAGCAGGTGTTACAGTGTGGAGAAATTGTTTTGGATGTGGCACAGGAACGTGCTTTTAAAAATGGTGAGGATTTAGGTCTTGGACTGATGGAATACCAGCTTTTAGAAGTGCTGATGCGTCATGAGGGAAGTATCGTAAAACGAGAGTTATTATTGGGACAGATTTGGGATTCTGCAGGAAAATATGTACAGGATAATACGCTATCGGTAAGTGTACGAAGACTTCGTAATAAAGTAGGCCAGGAATATATAGAAACGGTACATGGTTATGGTTATCGTTTTGTAAAGCCATTGTAAAGTCATGAAATAAAGTGGAGGCAATCGATATGACAAGATGGAGAGGAAAGATTCGATATGGTATGGCTGTGATGTTTTTGTTGCTTGTTGTGCTTGTAGCAGGAACTTATGTGTCCAATCGTATAACAGAACACGATATTCTTACACAGCAGAAGGCAATGATTGGAAGAGTGTATGAACAAAATCCAGAAGTTTGTGAAGCACTTTTATTGGCCATGTTCCAAGAAGATGATGAAACAGATTTGAAGACGGCAGATGAGGCATTGCTGGCATTTGGGTGCACACAAGATGGTATCATAAAGCTGTATAGTCAGAGCAATATAAAGAAAAATGGAGATGTGCTTTTGCTTTTGCAAATAGGACTTGCTGGTGGAATCTTGTTTTGTATAGAGCGATTTATGCGTATACAGGAAAATCAGATAGAAAAACAAGTGGATATGGCAGTGGAAGCTGTAAAAAAACAGACAGAAAAAGAAATCTATGTTGCAAAAGAGATGGGACAAAAATTTGTAGAAAACATTGCACATCAGATAAAAACACCATTGGCATGTATTTCTCTTTCTTTGGATATGCTTCAGGAAAACTTAAAGGAAGACATGCAGAAAGAACAGGTACAGGATACTTTTGTATATCTAAAACAGATTGAGATTCTAATGAAACGATTACTTGATATTGGACGATTGGAATCAGGTAAACAAATGTTGCAAAAAGAAGAACTTTCTTTGGAAGAACTAATTTATAGTTGTGTAAATATGTTGGATGCAAAGCAAGAAAGAATTGTGGTTGATGTCATAAATGAAACAGAAACACCACCTGTGTTTTATGGTGATTATGATTGGTTAAAGGAAGCCTTTTGTAATATCTTAAAAAATGCATTGGAACATGACCGTTCACAATCTGAGGTCTCTGTAACACTTCGTAATCAAAAGGGGTTAATGTTTGTGCAGATAAAAGATTATGGAGAGGGGATTCCACAGGAGGATATCAAGCATATCTTTGATCGATTTTGCATACCAAATCATGCAAAAAAAGGGCATACAGGAATTGGCTTAAATCTGGCAAAATTAGTTGTAGAAAAGCATTTTGGAACGATTGAAGCGGTAAATCATGAAGCGGGTGGTGTGCAGGTTTCTATCTGTTTTCCACTATATGGATTTAAGAACGAAAAAATCTAGATGTCACAACTTTGTAAGAATCTTTTCGTATAGTAGAGGTAGAAAGTCCTTGGTGCAGGAGAAAACACTGAGGAATTATTACGAAAGGAGAGTGTGTTATATGATGTTTGCTAAAATGGTACTTTTAAGTATCAAGCGAAGAAAAAAAGAAATTGGGTTTGTTTCTATCGTAACATTTATTGCGGTTTTGTTTTTGGCTGGAGTCAGCCTTTTTCAAAATGTCATGAATCGTTATGTGGTAGAGAACAACTATAAAAATTACGGGGAATGGATTTTCGCCTCTCTGAATAATGAATTGAGTCATCCTTATTTTGCGTCAACTGGCAGTTGTGATACTGGTGGGGTTGTGCTAAATAAAAATGGAGAAGCTACCGGGGAAAGTATTGGTTTTATCGACGATGGCTTTTTAGGATTAGCAAATCTGACCTTTTATGAAGGCAGACTGCCAGAGAAGGATGACGAAATCGTTATGAATCTGACAACTCTGGCGAAGCTGGGGTATTCTTTGGATTTAGGACAGACCATCCATATCAAAGTAGAGCTTGTACGAGAAATCGTGCAAGGGGAAGAGGTTCTTTACGAAACGGAATACTACGAAAAGGACTTCACATTGGTAGGAACGATACGAGATTTTTCTACGACTTGGCGATATGTGGACGGCTATCCGCTGCCATCTTCTGTTATGACAAAAACTGCGGTAGAGGAATTGGGCGGTTCTTTGTACACTACACATTTTTATCAGTTAGATCGTATCTATGAAGACATAGATAAAGAAGAAATGAAAAACAAATTTCTTGAAGAAGAGGGTGTCGTATACAACGAATATGCCTATGGAAGAGTCGTTTGGGGCTCTCAGGAAATGTTTGAGGATATGCAGGATATCATCCAGTTGATTGCGGTACTTATGCTTAGTTATCTGATGATGTCTTATGTAGCAAAAAGACGAAGCTGGTACTATAAACTTCGTAGTACAGGTGCGGCAAGACATCAGATTTGGGCGATGATTTTCATTGAGGGACTCTATGGTACACTTCCATGGACACTCTTAGGTTTTGTTGTTCCATATGTGATAGGCGGTATAGCATGTAGTATCGTATCACAAAAATTAAACTTACCTAGCATCTTTGTAGTAGACATGGCAGCAATTTTAGGTCAGATGTGGACTGTGCTTGCGATTATTGTATTCGTATTGTTTGTGGCATGTCTTGGTACATCAGATAAGCGTCTTAGCAACAACACGTCAGAAGTTACAACTTTACAGCTTTGGAGATTGAAGTGGGCGGCACGTGGAAAATATAATGTAGCAAAGGGGTTCTTAAAGAGACAGAATATGCGGAATCCATTGCAGGGATTTGCTATGACCATTTGTGCTGTGGTGGTGTCTACCGTATTGGTAACATGTCTTAGCGTACTGATACAGAAGTACGATTATTATGATTTGGTTGCAAACAATCGTAGTGATTTTGCAGCGTGGAAATGGGAAACTGTTCCAGGTGAGACCTTTATTATGATAGAGACCGACTGGAGTGGAAAAGAAACAGAAAGAGAATGGTGTTCCTATCCAGAAGGAAGGGCATTTTATCGATATGATAATGGTGTCAATGCACAATTGGATGCGGAATTAAATGTTATAGAAGGCATAGTAAATCGTGAGGATTCGATGAAGGATAACTTATCTGTGTTAGATTGGCCGGAAAAAAGAGAGAGTCATCCATTTCTGCTTGAGTACGAAGAAGAGAAACGACGTGCGTATATTACAGATGAAGAACGCTGGAGAGCAGTGGAAGAAGATATGATTGTGCATTTCAATGTTCATATGGATACTTATGAGGATTTGAAAGAAGCATATCCACTTATTTTTGAACGTGCTCATATTGATGAAGAAGCATTTATGAAGGGTGAGCAGATTATCTTGATTTGTTCAGAGAAAGAAACATCCTATATGGACGAAGAGGGTAATATTACAGATGGTATCATTGTACAAGACCATACACTAAAGGATGGCATGAAGGTTACGTGGCAAAACAAACAGATGGGTGTCGAGTTGCCAGTGGAGATTTCTATGGCAGAAGTGTCTAATGACGAATTGAGTGAGATGAATTTAGCAGCGGACTATTATGTAATTTTTGCATCCACTGGTGTAGCAGAGCGTGCGTTAGCAGAAAGAGGAGGGGAGCTCCAATACAATGAAGTGGATTTTTATCTTGAGCCTAATACTGCGTTTGGTTCTACTACTAAGCGTCTTGCGGCAGCATTGGTAGCACATGATTTTCAATATGAATTAGAGTGGGAATATAAGGAAAGTGCAAGAGCTGATTTTGTAAACGGCCTGTGTGTATATGGAACGGTATTCTGTATGGTAGCGATTACCTATCTTGTATTACAGATGAATATGCAGCAGATGAAGCATCATAACCGTGGCAAACAGTATTTACAGATGAAGCGACTAGGTATGAGTAATGCATTTTTCATTTGGTTAAATGTTAAGCAGGCACTTAAGGAAAGCGTGTGGTTACTTCCGGGTATGCTAGTGGGATATGCATTGGGAATTATAATTGCGAATCCGTATCCATTTGAACCATTTGAGAGTGGGGGCACATGGTTAAAGTCTAGTATTACAGGTGAATATACCAATAATATATATTTGGTATTAGCGGAATATATGATTGAAGAATGTACAATGAGAAACATTGCAATTATGGGTGGTAGTATCCTGGTTATCATACTGTTGATGATTTTAATCACCACATGCACTGCAACAAAAGCAATGGGTAAGGAGGAGAAGGTTTCATGAGTATCGTATTAAAAGCAGAAAATATAGCAAAAACCTATGGAAATAGTAAGGTAAAGGTAGAAGCATTAAAGCCTTCGAATTTGGAATTTGAACAGGGCGAATTTGTAGCAATCACAGGAAAGAGTGGTTCAGGGAAAAGTACCCTGTTGAAACTATTAGGTACATTGGAGACACCTACGGAAGGGCAGATTATATTGGATGGAGAAAATGTATCAAAACTTTCTGATGCGAAGTTATCCAAAGTAAGACGTCAGAAAATCGGATTTGTGTATCAAGATTACAGCTTGTTTCCGGAATTTTCCGCTTACGAAAATATCGTAATGCCAATTCATTTGGATGACAAAAAAGAAGACAAAGAAAAGATTCTCGAACTGATGGAAAACTTAGGCATTTCTTATTGCAAGGATAAGTTTCCGTCTGAAATGTCCGGTGGCGAGCAGCAGCGTGTTGCTATTGCAAGAGCCTTGGCAATTGCTCCAACTGTGGTGTTGGCAGATGAGCCAACCGGAAATCTGGATGCAGAAAATGCAGAAGAAGTTGTCATGCTTCTTAGTAAAGCTGCAAGGCTTTATAATCAGACAATCATTATGGTTACCCATGACAGACAGATGGCGGATTATGCAGAGCGCGTCATTTGTATTAAGGATGGTGTGATTACAAAAGCATAGTCATTTCAATGAAATCAAAGGCTTGGAGAGATTCAAGCCTTTTGTATTGGGAGAAATACACAAAAACTATAGAAATGTACTAATTTAATTGGACAAAATATCTTGCTCTTTTGATGGAAAAGCTATATAATATTAGTTAACATGAATAAAGTGTGAAAACGAAAGGAGATCGTGAAAACTATGGAATTAAGTAATGTAGGTTTACAAAACCGTGCAGAATGGGAAGCAAAAGGATACCAGCTCCCACAGTTTGACAGAGAAGCAGTTACAGCTGCTACAAAAGAAAATCCATTCTGGATTCACTTTGGTGCAGGAAATATCTTCCGTGCATTCCAGGCAAATGATATGCAGAAAATCTTAAACAGCGGCAAAATGGACAGAGGTCTTATCGTTGCTGAAGGTTTCGACTATGAAATCGTACAGAAAATGAACCGTCCACACGATGATTACACAATCCTCGTTACATTAAAAGCGAACGGAACAATCGAAAAAACAGTCGTAGGTGCAGTTGTTGAATCATGTGTACTTGATTCAGAAGATGACGCTGAATACACAAGATTAAAAGAAATCTTCTGTAAAGATTCTTTACAGATGTGTTCATTCACAATCACAGAAAAAGGATACAGCCTTGTAGATGGTAAAGGTGAAATGCTTCCAGCAGTAGTAGCTGATATGGCAAACGGCCCTGCAAAACCAGCTAGTTACATCGGTAAAGTTGCTTCATTATTAGTAACTCGTTATGAAAACGGTGCTGCACCTGTTTCTATGGTTTCTATGGATAACTGCTCACACAATGGTGACAAATTATACGCAGCTATCAACGCATTTGCTGAAGGCTGGGCTAAAAATGGCTTAGTAGATCAGGGATTTGTTGATTACATCAATGATAGAAACAAAGTTGCATTCCCATGGTCAATGATTGACAAAATCACACCAAGACCAGATGCTTCTGTAGAAGCTATTCTTAACGAAGATGATATCA
>CAYVGA010000036.1:14135-18261 GCA_964449855.1 uncultured Lachnobacterium sp. | reverse complement strand
AGGATTTGGCATGCATAAATTCAAAGAAAAGGATGCGTGTAAGCAAGCCAATTTTGTAATTTAAGAATTTGACATGCACATATTCAAAAAATGATGTCATATAAGCATGTTCAATTTGCAATTTGCATTTTTAGCATGCGTATTCGTGTTTAGTTATATAATTTGAGCATATTGATTCGTGCATATTCCATTTTGAGGGTGGTATATTAAAAAGTTAGTGCATACGGAGAAAACAGTAATATTCAAAAATCTGAAAAAGTATAAATTCAAACTGCATACTTGAAAAATAATCTATGAGAATATATAATTAGTATACAAAACAGATAGCAGTCATAGACTCATCTGTAGAATTGTAATAAGGTCAGACCGTATCTTAAATGTCTGACATCTAAGCTGGTGAATGTTTGGGTGGAACATTCACGAAGTATCGGCATCCGGGGGAATGTAGGATTGGAGCGTCCGGAGTCAGTTATCCTATTTCGGGATTATATCCATATAGATTTAGTGTTATATATAACTGTTGGTAAAGATTTGTTTTTATATGATTCATACAGAAGAGTTTATAGATGGTCAGGAAGGAGCAGAATGGGAGCAGATGTGGAGTGGAAAGATTTTTTTCACGATAATGTACGATATGCAGATATGATTAATGGTGTTGGCTGTGGGGGCATACAGTTGGTAAAAGGCACTGATTTACAGGAGATAGATCCGACAGAGAAAAAGAAAAGCCGGGATTTGCTTCGCAGAGTTGGAATGGGTATCAATTTTGCGATTGTTGGAATTGAAAATCAGGAGAAAGTGGACTACCGGTTTCCGCTTCGAATGATGCATTATGATGTTACACGATATTATAAACAGGCGTCTGATATTTGGAAAGAGATTCGAAAAAAAGGAATAAAACTTACCGCAGAGGAATATTTGTCGCGTTTCAAAAGGGATAGTCGAATGCATCCGCAGGTTACCTTTATTTTGTATGCAGGGGAGGAATGGTGGGACGGACCAGTTTGTCTGCATGATATGTTGGATTTTAAAGATATACCGGAAAGCTTGCAAAAAATGGTGTCGAATTATAAAATAAATATAGTAGATATACGGCGTTTTGAAAATACATCTGTTTTTAAAACAGATGTAAAGCAGGTATTTGATTTTATACGATGTTCTGTTGATAAAAACAAATTGGTGGAATTGGTTGAAGGTGATACATATTATCAGCATATGGAAGACGATGCCTATGAGGTTGTGTCAAAGTACACAAATTCCACAAAGTTGATTCGGAAAGAAGAATACATGGAAGAAGGGGGAACGCATAATATGTGCAAAGCGATAAGAGATCTGATTGATGATTCAAAGGCCGAAGGAAGAGCAGAAGGAAGAGCCGAGGAAAGACTTGAGAGAAAAGAGGCTTTGTTGCTTACCGTAAAGAATCTTTTGCTTAACGGAGTTTCTTACGAGATTGTGCGAGCATCCATAATGGATTTGTCGGATGATGAATTGCAGGCAGTTTACAAAGAAGTGTGTGTATAATAAATATAAAGCAATACAAAGGAAGAAATATGAAGAGAGTTATAAGATTTTCGGCGATGCTTTTCGTAATGGTAATGATGCTTTTATGTGGATGTGAGGATGCTGAGCAGATGCCAGAGGGAGTAGTGATAGCATTGCTGGATACAGGGGTATCAACGACAGCAATTACGAGTGATCATTTGCTGACCGGTTATAATTATGTGGAGGATTCGACGGATACAGAGGACAAAATTAATCATGGTACAGCCGTAGCCAGTGTGATTTTGGGCTGTGAATCTGCAGAAGTTGTGGCTGTTGCTCCGGAAGCATATGTGATACCACTTGTGGTAATGACAAAGCAGGAGGGTGAGATTATCAGCTTGGGAACAGAAGAATTGGCACAGGTCATTCGTGATAGCGTGGATGTCTATCATGCAGATATCATCAATATGAGTTTTGGGATACAAAAAGATGAAGCTGCCATTCGTGAAGCAGTAGAGTATGCTGCAGAGCAGGGGGTTTTAGTTGTATCAGCAGTAGGGAACAGTGGTAAAAATGGGAATACCTATTATCCGGCGGCGTATGAATGTGTAATTGCCGTTGGTTCTTGTGATAAATATGGTGAGGAGTCTGATTTTTCACAGCCGGGTGCAGATGTGCTGGCACCGGGAGAAGATATTTGGCTGGCTTCGCGCAATGGTGTGACCTATGGTACGCGGGGCACTTCTTATGCTACGGGTTTTGTGGCCGCAGAGGCGGCAAATATGCTGTTGGAGAATGAGACTTTGCAGCCACAAGAACTAATTGAACGGATTGTTTCTTATTTTTCAGACCAAGGACAATCAATTATTAATTGAGGTTGAAAAGCGACACCCATTTCGTCAAAAAAGACGGCTTGATATGGGTGTCTTTTACTTGCCAAAAATGGTTTACACGGATAAAATAGGGGTAACTATTCGGTGACAGCTCAAAATACGTTTTATTTTGAGTGTAAAAAAGAGCCGTATATAGAAAAAGTAGGAATAGAAGAGGAATCTTTTATGTGGAAAAGAGTACGATACATATGCTTGGCTGTAGTATTATGTATAACGATGCTGAATATGGATTTTGTGAAAGCGGAGGAGCCTTTGGCATTAGAGCTTTATCTGACGCAGGCGGGATATGAGGGGAATTCATTGATCGCTTCGCTGACAGACTATGAATTAGCGGAAGATGAGAAAATATGGGCGGATATTTATTGGTCATTGGATAATCTGAATTTTCAAAAAGAAACAAAACAGGATGGTTATTGGTGTGAATTAGCAGCCGGAACGAAGCTGTACCGTCCGTGTTTGCTTCAGAATCATGAGGCACTAGCAAATTATTTAGATGGAATAGTGGATACTTTATATGTAAAAATGGAAGTACATTCTTCACTTGGCTTCTCGAAATGGACAGAAGTAGCAGTTTTGGAAAAGCCATTGCCGGGAGAGAATGTTATGTCTATAAAAGAGATGTATCCGGGAATTCCTCTGCATATGATGATGGGGAGTTTTCGTAATCGTTATGCACAGTATCATATAACAGTGACGGAAAATGAAAATGGATATGACGAAGTACTGCCACAGACGATTCCAGTGGCATTTAATTTAGTACCGGAGCAAAAACTTCCATATGGAGACAGTATGATGGATCTAATGATTCCATATGATGTGTTCTGGGAAGAGAGTGAGGACACGGAATATACTTATGTAGCTGTCAATATACAGAATCGGATAGAAGAGGATTATTTTTTTATAGCAGGTAATCAGAATTTCTGTATAGAAAAATCATTGTTTCCATTGAATCTATTGGAAGAACTTTCGCAGATGCGTATGAATCATTGGTATTGTACCGTGCATCCGGTTCCACAGGGATATGTAACGGAACTGACCTTGGCAGAAAACACGGATACGGGTATTTTAAGTGCACAGTTGCCGCTAAAACCGACAGGAATGACACGTATCGAAATCGAGGTTTCTACGGATGGAGAAGAAAACTGGCGTATGATGGATGTGATTAAGGCAGAGGAGAATCCGGTGGATTATATGCCGAAGGAAGAGGGATACCGCGTTCGTATTTTATCTAAGGAAAAGGTAGAACGCCTGCTTTCGGAGGGAACAGGAACATTTCATGTGCGTTTGAAAATTGTGAATGGTCCATTGGGAAACAAGTATGCATTAGAGGGTAGTGATGATACCTATACATATAGTCAGTCTGCCGTTTGGACAGGTCCATATGTGGAATTGCCGCCGGAAGAGGATAGTGAAGATAAAGAGGATAATACAAATACAGGCGATGACACGGAGGAAGAGGATAGTACAGATACAGAAAATGGTACGGATAAAGATGATGGTACAGATGTAGGAAATGGAGATGATAGTTCCAATAAGGATGATGATTTTTCTGCTGGAAATGACGATGATGAGAATGGAGGTTCCGGTGGAAATAATGGTAATGTAGGGGCAGATAATTCCGGAGATACGAATGGACAAAGACCCGGCGTGGATACTTCGCCAGAGGGTGGAGATGCACAGATACCGCCGGTAACTCCAGAACGTCCATCGAATGATGCATCAAATGAGAAAAATGAAAATACACAGAC
>CAYVGA010000036.1:0-14035 GCA_964449855.1 uncultured Lachnobacterium sp. | reverse complement strand
CTCCAGAACGTCCATCGAATGATGCATCAAATGAGAAAAATGAAAATACACAGACACCACCCGTAACTCCGGGCAGTCCATCGAATGATGCATCAAATGAGAAAAATGAAAATACACAGACACCACCGGTAACTCCGGGCAGCCCATCGGATGATGCATCAAATGAGGAAAATGAAAATACACAGACACCACCCGTAACTCCGGATATTCCGTCAGAGGATGAATCAAGCGGGGATAATGAAAATTCGCAGACACCTCCGATAAATTCGGATCGTCCATCGGATGATAAGACAGATGGAGATAATGGAAATGTACAGTTATCGCCGGAAAAACCGGACGATTCCTCAGATGGTACGACAGGCGGTGATGGAAATACACAGCCATCACTGGAAAATCCGGGGGATTCGACGGATGAAGATAGTGAAAACACACAGCCATCATCAGAAAATTCGGAGAACGTGACAGACGGAACCGATGAACATATATCAGATACAACAGCAATGTCTGGAAACTTGGATTCTAGAAATAAAAAAGTTACAGCCATAGCTGCCAGCTTTGGAATTGTGGCAGCAGGCTGTGCAGTTACAGCAGTTTTTATAAAATTAGGAATGTTATCCCGCTTATTGGATTGGATTACAAAAAGAAAGCATCGGTAGGGATGAACTGATAGCCTTTCCCCCATACGGTTTCTATGAAATCGTGTTGTGGAAAGGCTTTCGTTAATTTTGTCCGCATACGTGAGAGGTGCATTTGTACCAAAGTCGTATTGCAGGAAAAATTATCTTCAAATAATTCCTTATATAAGGTGTCGGCACTCCATATTTTTCCTGGATGTGAGGAAAGTATGGATAATAAAAGAAATTCAGTTTGTGTGAGATTTAGGTTTTCTCCTTCGATATAAGCTTTTTGATGCAGAATATCCAGCGTAAGCGGCGGATACTTTCGCATAGATGGAGTAGTTTCTGTAAGGGTTAGGCGAGCATGTATTTTTGCCCAAAATAATTCCAATGGGCAGTCCTTGGTAATGTAATCAATACCGCCAGCTTCAAATCCCTGTAATTGATAATGGGTTTCTGCAAAATTACTAAGAAAAACAACTGGAGTTTTGGCTGTGTGCTGAAAATTTGTACATACTTCAAATCCATTTTCGTCCGGCATATCTACGTCGAGCAGAATCAGATGACAGGTTCCGTCGGAAAGAAAGCGGGATGCTTTCGAAATTGAGTCTGTCATAGTTACCTTGCATCCTTTATTTTCTAAAAACAATCGGTGCGCCATCAGTTGTTGTGGGTGGTCATCTACCATCAAAATGTGATACATAATAGGTCTTCTCCTAAATTATTATAAGTAATTTTGTAAACTATTGTAACTATTCAGGTACTGAATAATTACGTAATTTTAAAGTGACAGTCAGCCATAGGCTCAACGGTTATGTTGTCTGATGAAAAAATCGACAAGGATAAAATTCTAGAATTACTATAACAAATGTGATTTGGAAACACAAGATGTGCTTTGTGGCATAGTCGACATGGAAAACAATGGAAAATATAGAAAGTTAGTCTTGACAGACATCGGTTAGAGTAGTAGAATAACCCATGTAGTTAGTTTAAGCTAATTGTTGATTTACATAGGAGGCGCTTATGACATTATTAGAGGCGATGGAAGGAACGGAATATATTATTAAAGAGATTCAGACCGACGATGAAGAGTTGGACGGTTTCCTTTTTACGCTGGGATGTTATAGCGGAGAACCAATTACTGTCGTATCTCGCAAGAAAAAGAATTGTGTAGTTTCGATTAAAGACGGTAGATATAATATCGACAATCAGTTGGCAGAAGCTATTATCGTGTAGTGATATTTTGTATGATACTGCATACACAGAAAATGGAAGAAACATTTGCTAATTTAAAATAAAGGTATATGTGGTGGGGGGCTGCCACATATATTTTTGAAAGAGAGTTAGTTGTGACTACCTATTATTAGTGGTATGTAATTAATAAAGCTAATTACAAAAAGGAATATTATTCAGATAATGTATCAAAGAATTTACGGAGGAATTTAGTAATGAGAATTGCTTTTGCAGGTAACCCTAACAGTGGTAAAACGACCATGTATAATGCACTTACTGGCAGAAATGAACGTGTTGGTAACTGGGCTGGTGTAACCGTTGACAAAAAAGAAAGTAAGATCAAGAAAAGTTTTTATGAAGGGGAAGAACTCATCGCAGTTGACCTTCCGGGTGCATATTCTATGTCACCATTTACTTCAGAAGAAAGCGTTACCAGTGCTTATGTAAAAAATGAAAACCCAGATGTTATCATTAACATTGTAGATGCAACAAACTTAAGCCGTAGCTTATTTTTCACAACTCAGCTTATGGAGATTGGAGTTCCAATCGTTGTTGCTTTGAATAAGAGTGATATCAATGCGAAGAAAGAGACAGAGATTAACGTAGATGCACTTTCTGCAAAACTTGGTTGCCCGGTTATCAATACTGTTTCTACAGTTGCCGGTGATAAAGGCTTAAAAGAGGTTGTAAAGGCAGCCGTTGCAGCAAAAAACAGCAAGCAGACAGCACCGTTTACACAGGGCGACATTGATTTAACAAACAAAGCAGAAGTAGAAACTGCTGACAGAAAACGTTATGCATTTGTTAATGAAATTGTAAAAGAAGTAGAAAAACGTAAAGTGTTTACAAAGGATACAAATTTCCAGGATAAGATTGATGAAGTTATGACACATCCGCTGATTGGTCTTGGTATCTTTGCAATTGTTATTTTTGGTGTATTCTGGATTTCACAGCATGAAAATGGTGTCGGTGTATGGCTTGCAGACCTTTTGGTAGGATGGATTGAAACATTCCAAGGCTGGGTAGGCGGTATGATGGAAGATGCAAATCCATTCTTATATGCACTTTTAGTGGATGGTATCATTGGTGGTGTAGGTGCTGTAGTTGGTTTCCTTCCACTTGTAATGGTAATGTATTTCTTAATTGCTTTATTGGAAGATTGTGGTTATATGGCTCGTGCAACAGTAGTTCTCGATCCAATTTTTAAGCGTGTAGGTCTTTCCGGTAAATCCGTTATTCCTATGGTTATTGGAACAGGATGTGCGATTCCGGGGGTTATGGCATGCCGTACCATCCGTAACGAAAGAGAACGCCGTACCACAGCGATGCTCACACCATTTATGCCATGTGGTGCAAAATTACCGGTTATCGCATTATTTGCCGGTGCATTTTTCTCAGATGCGTCATGGGTAGGACCAATGATGTATTTTGTAGGTATGTTATTAATTTTCTTGGGTGCATTGCTTGTAAATAAAATTACAGGTTACAAATATAGAAAATCATTCTTTATTATGGAACTTCCGGAGTATAAGCTTCCAAGCTTAAAGAGAGCGTGTGTATCTATGCTTGCTCGTGGTAAATCTTACATCGTAAAAGCAGGTACAATTATTTTAGTATGTAACACAGTAGTACAGATTATGCAGTCATTCAATTGGAGTTTACAGCTTGTAGAAGAGGGTATGGAACATACATCTATCCTTGCAACTATCGCATCTCCAATCGCAGTATTGTTAGTTCCAATCTGTGGTATAATGGCTTGGCAGTTGGCAGCAGCGGCAGTAACCGGTTTTATTGCAAAAGAAAATGTGGTTGGTACAATTGCAGTATGTTATGCATTAACAAACTTTATTGATACAGAAGAACTTGCACTTGTAGGTGGTTCAAACGAAGTAGCAATGGCTATGGGACTTACAAAAGTAGCAGCACTTGCATACTTAATGTTTAATCTTTTCACACCTCCATGTTTCGCGGCACTTGGTGCGATGAACTCCGAAATCGCTGACAGAAAATGGTTCTGGGGTGGTGTAGGTCTTCAGTTTGCAACAGGCTATGTGGTAGCATTCCTCGTATACCAGATTGGTACATTGATTACAACAGGTGCATTTGGAGCAGGATTTATCGGTGGTCTTATTGCGGTAATTGCGATTGCAGCAGTAATTGCTATGATTGTAAAGAAATCAGAAGCAAAATTTGCAGCAGAATATGCATTAGGCAAATAAAAATTCGAGGTTATTGATATGACAGATATTATCATCATTTTTATACTTGCAATCATACTTGGCAGCGCACTTTTCTATATCAAAAAGGAAAAGGAGAAAGGTGTGACCTGTATTGGCTGTCCTGACGCTGATGTGTGTGCAAAGCGAAGAAATGGAGAAAGCTGTTAAACTAAAAATAAACTTATAAATATAATGATCATTTAAAAAGGGAAATCGGTGATAGCCGATTTCCCTTTTTATTGTGATAGTTTAGCTAAGCAAGCTCGATTTGGCCAAACTGTTACGATAAATTGTCTTATACGATTGATTTTTCTCTCCATTTTCCACTCTGCCATCTTAAAAACATGGCAACAGCTCTGGTACATTCATCCAATGCTAATGCAATATAGGCACCCACAACCAAGAGGTTCAAATGAATACCAAAGAAGTAGGTTCCGCATACAGTACAGAGGAACATAAAAATGGCTCCAATAATTACTGGGAAGAGAGCATCGCCACTGGTTTTTAAGGCATTACCAAATACGAGGTTGGTGGCACGTCCAATTTCCAAAAAAATATCAATTGCTAAAAGTTTTGCAACAATAGCGACCATTGCAGGATCATCGGTAAACAGTGACATAATTGGTTCTGCACAAAGTGCAAAAATGGATTCTACTGCAATTGCCACCACGATGCCGATAAGAGCCGCTTTTTTGGTTCCTTTGTCACAGGCATCGTATTCTTTAGCGCCGACACGCCAGCCCGTCATAATGGCATTTGCCTGAGCCAGTGCAGCAGCGATTGTAAAGGAGAAGTTCGTAATCTGCGCCGTGTAAGAACGGGCAGTTACGTTTAACCCTTCGGGATCCATCTGATTTAAAAAACGAATCATAAGGGTCATTGCAAAATTATATAAAGCGGATTCCATCGCGGATGGAAAACCGATTTTAACGATTTGGCTGAAGACTTCTTTGGTAGGAAGACGATGTGGGTCATCTTTTGCTTTTACTAATTTCATTGAGGCAATAAATACAATCGCAAGATTTACTACTTTTGAAATCACGGTTGCAATCGCAACACCTACAACCCCCATTTCAAATACAAATAAGAATACTGCATTTAAGCAAAGGTTGATAATGTTTGCTAAGATGGTTGCAGTCAGTGGCTGTTTCATAAAACCAAAAGCTCTTAAATATCCGGAAAAGATTGGAATGAGTGCATTTAAAAAGCAGCCGCCGCCCACGATATGTAAATAGTGAAGTGCAGGTTCACGGAGTGCATCTGCAATTCCTACAATATCTAAAACAAGTTCGCCGCCAAACAGCAGGACGGAGCTTATTATAATACCAAGTAAGGCATTAAACATCACACCAAGCTGTCTTGCCTGGTAGGCAACTCCGGGTTTTCCGGCACCGATATTTTGTGTCATAACTGCCATCATACCAGTCGAGACAACAGAAAACATGATGATAAACATACCAATGTAAGTATTGGCTGTACCGACTGCACCTACAGCTTGGTCACCGACAGAGGATAACATTAAGGTGTCCACCATACCTGCCAGCATATAAAATAAGGTTTCTATACAAATTGGGACAAACAATTGTCCGAGGGTTTTTCTTTCGCGCATATAAGTCCTTTCGTAATAATTTTGATATTATATATGTTGATTATCACAATTTTACCTGTATATCTATAGAAAATCTCACATTATTTCAATTAAAAATTGCACTATTTCTATATATTTGTTATTCTGAAGAAAAAAGAACTATTCAGTACAGCTCAAAACACTTGCTGTTTTGAACGTAAGAACATGATCTAGGAGTGAATATGTATCGTGAATTAAAAGAGAATAGACCGCATGGTACAAAAGAGTATCCGTATACACAATACTTTATACATAATCCAAGAAAGGCATTTCATATTCCGGTGCACTGGCACGAGGAAGTAGAAGTAATTTATATAAAAAAGGGAAATGTTACGATTTATATTGGAGAAGAAAATTTTCCGGCTTCTGCAGGTGATTTGTTTTTTGTGAATTCCGGTGAACTGCATTTTATGGAATCGGATGATATGGGCGTAGAATATTATACCTTATTATTTCCGCTTGCTTTTTTATCTTTCCAAATCGAGGATGCGCTGGAACAGGAGGTTTTTCTGCCGCTGCGGCAAAGAAAACTTTTGTTGCCTATTCAGTTAAAAGAATTTGAGGCAGAAAAACAGATGACAAATCTGATACGTGAGGTAATTGATGTAAATGAAGAAAAAGAAATGGGATATCAATTGCGTACAAGGATTCTGCTGCTCGAATTATTGGAAAGTTTGTTGAAAGAGGAAGGACTTCGGCAGGCTGATATTACGAGTACAACGGATATGCAAAGGGATCTGCTTGCCTATATTCAGGAACATTATACAGAGAAAATTAATTTGGCGATGCTTGCGGAGGAGTTTCATTTATCGGAGAAATATATTTCATGGTATTTTAAAGAACATTTTTCCATTAGTTTTATGCAGTATGTCGCACATCTTCGCATGATGCGGGCGAAAGATTTGCTGCTTTTTACAGATGTGTCAATTACAGAGGTCGCATTATCCTGTGGCTATCCAAGCGTGAATTTTTTTATCCGCAGTTTTAAGGAGATACATGGGATAACGCCGTTGCAGTACCGGAAACAAAACCATACATTTACTTGATAAGCAGAAAAATCGGATTGATTTTGGTACATATCAAAAATATTGGCAAGAAACCTGGGGATAATGAAAGACTTTGATGCGTTGAATTATTCATTACCTGAATAGTTACCTTTTTTCTGAACTTAAGAATTGGAGTGAATGTTTATGGAAGAGTTTGCTTATTTGTGCATAATATATAAGTTTTGAATGAGAGTTTGTGAATTAGCGTGATTGAAAATGAATGAATTTGACGGTATAATATAGAAAACAGGGAAGGAGGAGTAAAGATGATTTATACAGTTACATTTAATCCGTCTTTAGATTACATAGTTGCTATCAAAGATTTTGAGTTAGGAAAAACAAATCGCACAACACAGGAGCAGATGCTTGCAGGAGGTAAGGGAATCAACGTTTCTACCGTGTTGAAAAACTTAGGCATTAATAATGTTGCACTTGGTTTTGTAGCAGGTTTTACTGGCAGAGAAATTGAGCGTATGGCAAAGGAAAGCGGTATTATCTGTAATTTTATTACCTTGGAACAGGGGTGTTCACGTATCAATGTGAAAATGAAGGATTTTGACGGAACAGAAGTAAACGGTATGGGTCCGGTCATTGATGCAGATGCAGTAGAGCAGTTGAAAAAGCAGTTAAGAAGATTAACACAAGGAGATACTCTTGTGTTAGCAGGCAGTATTCCAAGCTGTATGAGCGATTCCATTTATCGTGATATTATGTATGAATTAAAGGATAAGGGAATCAATTTTGTAGTAGATGCTACAAAGGATTTATTGTTGAATGTACTTGAGTTTCATCCATTTTTAATCAAACCAAACAACCATGAATTGGGCGAGATTTTTGGAGTAGAGCTGACAACAAGAGAGTCGGTAGTTCCTTATGCAAAGAAATTGCAGGAAATGGGAGCGAGAAATGTGCTCGTTTCCATGGCTGGTCAGGGAGCAGTGCTCTTGGATGAAAACAAAAATGTCTACATGTTGCCAGCACCAAAAGGAACCTTGGTAAATGCAGTAGGTGCTGGGGATTCCATGGTAGCAGGGTTTATTGCTGGCTGGACCGAAACACAGGATTCTTACCATGCATTTAAGATGGGAGTTTCTGCAGGCAGCGCCAGTGCCTTTTCGGAAATTCTGGCAACGAAAGAAGATGTAGAACGTGTATATGCATCTATGGAAGAAATGTAAATATTCAGTACAGCTCAAGACACTTGTTGTTTTGAGTGTGAGAACATGACGCAAGAGTAAGCAAATCTCATCTGCACAGCACGCTTAAGCGAGCGAAGCTGATGCTTATAGATTTGCAAATTTGTAACTGTAAGTTGCAGGAAAGAGAAGAAAAATATGCACTTCACAGAGTTATTAGATGTAAAAAGCATTTGTTTAGATGCTGCACCGGCATCGAAAAAGAAGCATTGAATCAGGCTGATTTAATGGTAAAAAGCGGCAGAATCAACGACGTAGAAGCATACAGAGCTTCTGTATTCGCAAGAGAAGAAGAGGGAACTACAGGTATTGGTGAAGGTATCGCAATTCCACACGGCAGAGGAGCGTCTGTTTCAAAACCAGGTCCTGCTGCTATGGTAATCAAAAACGGTGTAGAATTTGAATCTTTATTAGTAGCTCGTGCTATGAGAGGTAATGGACAGGTTTATAAAGCTGGAAATCCATCCGCAGCAAAGACAACACAGGCGTCAGGCAGGCATCGCCATTTGTTGTGTGAATGTTTATGAATTTTAGAATTGTTCCTACAGATGGTTTGAGGTAGAATAATTACATGATAGGAGTTGGTAGAATCTTTGTTTAAGATTTTTAATAATCGCGAATACTAGAAAAATGAGGACAAAACGATGTTAACAGAAAAACGACAGGAAGAGATTCTAAAATTAGTAAATAAAAATGGAAGTGTAACCGTACAGGAATTAAAAGATTTATTTGATGCATCGGAATCTACCATTCGACGTGATTTAAATGCACTTCACGATATGGGAGTATTGGTAAAAGTATTTGGCGGTGCCGTAAGAAATAAATCCAGGATACAGGTAAAAGAAGAAAAGGTATCCCTTCGAATCGAACAGCATCGAGAAGAGAAGCAAAAAATTGCACAGTTTGCGGCATCGCTAATCGAACCAGAGGATTTTGTATATTTGGATGTAGGAACCACCACTGGAGCTATGATTCCATATATTGAAGAAACAAAAGCCACATTTGTTACGAATGCAGTTTCTCATGCACTTATGCTGGCAGAAAAAGGTATGCATGTAATTCTTATCGGCGGTGAAATGAAAGCCGCTACGGAAGCAATTGTAGGAAATGAAGCATATCAGAATATGCAGAAATATAATTTTACCAAAGGGTTTTATGGAACCAATGGAGTGGACCGCAATGCAGGTTTTACCACACCGGATGTGAATGAAGCTTTGGTAAAGGAATGTGCCATTAAGCATACGCAGGCTCCATATGTGTTGTGTGATAGTGGCAAGTTTCACCAGATTTGTCCGGTACGATTTGCGGAGTTTCAGGATGCGATTGTGGTTACCGATTGTATTCCGGATGAGAGCTATAAAAAAGTGCAGAATATGATTGTGGTGTAAAATGTTTTCAGTGTTAATAAATAGGAAAAAGAAATTCCCTAGGATTTATGAGATGCTTTTTCTTTTACTCTCTTTTCAAAATCTGGTGTCTGATGCATACGTACTTGGACAAATCGAACGTGGGTAAGATTTTCCCTGGAGAAAGAAATACCTGCACGGAGACCTAAAACAAATTTCCATTTAGGTCTATGGGCAATTTTATATGCCATGAGGGAAAAATTATACCACGTTCCATGCAGAATTAGGTCTATACAAATAAATGCTCGTATGCAGGGAAATTTTTCTTCTAATTTTCCTTATTTTAAGCATATAATTAGGTCTAACCCCAAATCAACTTTCGTATAGACCTAATTCACATATAAACACTTCAAATTCTTTCCCTAGAGCATAACCAACTTTCATATAGACCTAATTGAAACAAAACCGGCACATCTATCTCCACTCGGCAAATTTTCCTTTGGATAAAAATGTATTTGAAACCGGTATAATAGAAGAACGCAAATTTAGCAACAGGATCAAAATGTTTTCTATCATAAAATTATTGCTTGCAAAAGGGGAGATTACAGAAAAAACATATGGGGTTACGAAAATAATGTTTGATACGAGTGTATTGATATCTGCATTGGTATTTTCTCCAGCAATGATGTTGGAATATTTAAAGCAGAGGTAGATAAATGATTATATTCCCTGAGGATTTAAATGGATCCTTGGGGATTTTTGTTGTTGTAGCAGGCATTAATTAATAGGTATATAATAAAGTTTTATATTCTATGTATATGGAGATAACAATGGTATTATTTCAGATTGCATTCCAGAACTTGAGCCTTATATGGAAGAAGTTCTTCCAACAGAGGAGAATGAAAAAGCATTGGAATCAGAGCTGTTGGGCATAGTAGTAGATGTAAAAGATTTTATGGAATAAAACAGAATATATGTTCGATAAAACTGTACATTTAAAATCTGATATGCTATAATAGGAACACCTAATGAGCATGGATAAAATGCAGTTAAATTCGTACAAAATTAACTATGATTTCCATTTAGTTTTATCTAGGTTCACACAGTCACAAAAATACACTTTAGGTGACCTTCATTCGTCGTGAAGCAGTTTTCACCCAAAACGGAGAACGCACCACGACGAATTTCTGACTTATAGACGAACTTTTTTACTATGAAACTTTGAGGTAACTTTTATGCAAAATGAACAAAAAATCTTCAAACTTCATTCCGAATACAAACCGACCGGCGATCAGCCACAAGCCATTGAAGCCCTTGTAAAAGGCTTCCAAGAAGGTAACCAATTCCAGACTTTACTAGGAGTTACAGGCTCTGGAAAGACCTTCACTATGGCAAACGTTATCGCCGCTTTAAATAAACCAACACTCATCATTTCGCACAATAAAACGCTGGCGGCTCAGCTTTACGGTGAGATGAAGGAGTTCTTCCCGGAGAACGCAGTGGAATACTTTGTGTCCTACTATGACTATTATCAGCCGGAAGCTTATGTACCATCTTCTGATACTTATATTGCGAAGGATTCTTCTATCAATGATGAAATAGATAAACTCCGTCTTTCTGCGACCGCCGCTATGGCAGAGCGAAAAGATGTTATTATCGTAGCTTCTGTTTCTTGTATCTATGGTATCGGTAGTCCGGATGACTATATGAATATGCTGGTATCTTTGCGTCCGGGAATGGAAATAGATAGAGATGAAGTAGTGCGCCAGCTTATTGATATGCAATATACACGTAATGAGATGGATTTTAAGCGTAGTACGTTCCGTGTACATGGGGATGTGTTGGAGATTTTCCCTGCAAATAATACAGACAAGGCAATTCGAGTAGAATTTTTTGGAGATGAAATTGACCGTATTACAGAGATTGATGTATTGACTGGCGAGATAAAATCTCAGTTGAATCACTGTGCGGTTTTTCCTGCATCTCATTATGTAGTACCTATGGAAAAGATTCATGCTGCCTGTGATAAGATTGAGGCAGAGCTAAAAGAGCGAGTGAAATATTTCAAGGGCGAAGATAAATTGATTGAAGCACAGCGTATTGCAGAACGTACGAATTTTGATATTGAGATGTTAAAGGAAACCGGTTTCTGTAGTGGTATCGAGAATTACTCGAGACATTTGGCAGGCAGACCGGAGGGCGCGATGCCGGAGACGCTCATCGATTATTTTCCGGATGATTTTTTGATTATTGTAGATGAGTCACATATTTCAGTGCCGCAGATTCGTGGAATGTATGCAGGTGACCGTTCTCGTAAAACAACATTGGTAGAGTATGGTTTCCGTCTTCCATCGGCACTGGATAACAGACCTTTGAATTTTGAAGAGTTTGAGAGTAAAATAGACCAAATGCTTTTCGTATCTGCGACACCAGGAGAGTATGAGGCAAACCATGAACTGCTTCGCACAGAGCAGATTATTCGACCAACCGGACTTTTGGATCCGGAGATTTCCGTGCGTCCGGTAGAAGGGCAGATTGATGATTTAATTGGTGAAGTAAATAAAGAAGTTGCGAAGCATAATAAAGTATTGATTACCACTTTGACGAAACGTATGGCAGAAGATTTGACCCGTTATATGAGTGAAGTAGGAATTCGTGTAAAGTATTTACATTCGGATATTGATACCTTGGAACGTCAGGAAATCATTCGCGATTTGCGATTGGATGTGTTCGATGTATTGGTAGGTATTAACTTGCTTCGAGAAGGTCTGGATATTCCAGAGATTACACTGGTAGCAATTTTGGATGCTGATAAAGAAGGATTTCTTCGTTCGGAAACATCTTTGATTCAGACAATTGGACGTGCGGCACGAAACAGCGATGGACATGTTATCATGTATGCAGACAAGATTACAGATTCTATGCGTGTGGCGATTGAAGAAACTGAACGTCGTCGTAAGCTGCAGCAGGCATATAATGAAGCACATGGTATTACCCCGCAGACGATTCGTAAGTCGGTTCGTGATTTAATTGCGATTTCGAAGAAAGTAGCTGTAGATGAGATGAAATATGCAAAAGATCCTGAATCCATGAGTAAGAAGGAACTCGAAAAGACGATTGCAGAGATTCAGAAGAAGATGCAGAAAGCTGCAGCAGAACTGAACTTTGAGGCAGCAGCAGAATACAGGGATAAGATGATAGTACTTAAGAATATGTTACGCGACATAGATTAATTAGAAGTTGTGTAACTGTTTTGAGCGTAAGAAAGTGATTCAAGAGTGAGCATTTTCTTGTAGATTATATGGATTAAGCAAATATAAAAATCAGATAAAGAAGGATGAAGAAATTGCTAAAGAGTTACAAGACGGAAATTAATCCAACACCAGAACAGAAAATAAAGATAAATAAAACTATTGGAACTTGCAGATATGTCTACAACTTCTATCTTGCTCACAATAAAGAACTATATGATAATGGCGAAAAATTTATGAGTGGAAAAAGTTTTAGCGTGTGGCTTAATAATGAATATCTTCCAAATAATCCTGATTATATGTGGATTAAGGAAGTAAGTTCGAAATCGGTAAAGAAATCCATGGAAGATGCTTGTACAGCATTTCAAAGATTTTTTAAAGGTCAGAGTGGTTTTCCGAATTTTAAGAAAAAAAGAACATCGGATGTAAAAATGTATTTTGTAAAAACAGATGCAAAAACTATCCTTCCATGTGAAAGACATCGCATAAAAATTCCAACACTTGGATGGGTACGTTTGAAAGAAAAAGGTTATATACCTGCAACGAAAGACGGATATGTTATCAAAAGTGGTACGGTTTGCTATCAGGCAGATATTATGTATCTGTGTTAGTGGATATTCCAGATGTGGAAAAAGCACAATTAAACGATTTTGGACTAGGAATTGATTTGGGAATAAAAGATTTTGCAGTAATTAGCAATGGAACCGTTAAGAAAAATATTAATAAAACTGGAAAATTAAAGAAACTGGAAAAACAATTAAAAAGAAAACAGCGTTGTCTGTCGAGGAAATACGAGGACTTAAAGAAACGCAACAAAAAAATGAAAGGAGAAGCTACTGGACAAAATATTCAAAAGCAAGTCTTAAAGGTACAAAAACTTCATCATAGAATAGATAATATTCGTACGGATTACATCAACAAAATAATAGCTGAGATAGTGAAAACCAAGCCATCTTATATAATTATTGAGGATTTGAATGTAAAAGGGATGATGAAGAACAGGCATCTTTCGAAAACAGTTGCATCACAGAAGTTTTATGAGTTTGGAAGAAAACTTAAATGGAAATGTGATGAAAATAGTATTGAATTAAGAGTTGTTGACAGATGGTATCCATCTTCCAGGTTATGTCATTGTTGCGGAAAGATCAAGAAAGATTTAAAACTTTCAGACCGCATCTATAAATGTGAATGTGGCTATACAGAAGACAGAGATTTGAATGCAAGTCTTAATTTGAGAGATGCGAAAATCTACAAAGTAGCATAAGCAAGCGAATGTAGATATGTACCGAAGGCTATTTTGGGAATTTACGACTGTGGAGTGTACAAGGAACTGTGAGTAGTATATCAGAAATGATTACAAAAGCATACACGTTGAAACAGTAAAACGATTTCGTGAGAAACGTTAATATCTCGATATGGGTATAATTGTCCATATTTTGAGTAGCAGCTATATATGGCGAAAACAAAAAAGAATAGAAAATATATTAAAATTCGTGGCGC
>CAYVGA010000035.1:0-18547 GCA_964449855.1 uncultured Lachnobacterium sp. | reverse complement strand
TAAATGGATATCAGGCAGACATTCAACTTCTAATTTTTTCATGCGTTTGTCGTGTAATTTACATCACTAATGTTGACTATTGTTTACTGTAGTTTACGAATAGTTGTAAGAAGTGGAAAATTGTGTTAAAATAGCCGTCAAGGTCTATAATATAGTATGCAATGATGAATTATTCAATAACATAAATGAAAAGAGAGGTTAACATGCAATACCGCACAGATAAATATGGAAACAAACTTTCAGTCCTTGGTTACGGCTGTATGCGTTTTACCAAAACAGCCGGTGGGATTGATATGGACAAAGCCGAAAAAGAACTTATGGCAGCCTATAGAATGGGTGTCAATTATTATGATACAGCCTATATCTATGGTGGCAGCGAAGCTGCAATTGGTAAGATATTTGAGAAAAATGGAATACGAGAAAAAATAAATATCGCAACAAAACTTCCACATTATTTGATGCATTCCATGGAGAGCATCGAAAAATGTTTTCAGGAAGAATTGTCTCGTCTTCGTACGGATTATATCGATTATTATCTCATGCATATGTTGAACGATGTAAAAACATGGCAGAAATTAGTGGATATGGGAATTTTGGATTGGATTCGTGAGAAAAAAGAAAGTGGTGTGATTCGTCAGATTGGTTTTTCTTATCATGGAAATTCCGATATGTTCTGCCAGGTAGTGGATGCGTACGATTGGGATTTTTGTCAGATTCAGTATAACTATTTAGATGAAAACGCACAGGCGGGACGTAAGGGATTAAACCATGCAGCGGCAAAGGGGATTCCGGTAATCATCATGGAACCATTGCGTGGCGGCAAACTTGTAAATAATCTTCCGGAAAAAGCAAAGAAACTGTTTGCGGAGCATCCAAAGAAATATTCTCCGGCAGAGTGGGCATTTCGCTGGCTTTGGAATCAGCCCGAAGTAACCTGCGTGCTTTCCGGTATGAATTCTATGGAAATGCTGGAAGAAAATATCCGGGTGGCATCCGAATGTAAAGTGGGAGAATTCACAGAAAAAGATACTGACTTACTTACACAGGTGGTAGAAGCAATTAATTCTAAGATGAAAGTAGGGTGTACCGGATGCGGTTACTGTATGCCGTGTCCAATGAAAGTGGATATACCCGGTACGTTTGCAGCATATAATGTTTCTTCTGTGGATGGAAAACTCGAAGCGATGTATGAATATCTTCGCAGTACAACATTCCGCAAGGATGCTACATCGGCATCAAACTGTATTGGTTGTGGCAAATGTGAACAGCATTGTCCGCAGGGAATTAAGATTCGAGAAGAATTAAAGAATGCACAGAAGGTTTTGGAAGGACCGATTTATAAAGTGGCAAAAAAGATCGTGCCGCTATTTATAAGATATTAAGTAACTATTCAGCACAGCTCAAAACACTTGCTGTTTTGAGCGTAGATAAAGTTTTATCTGCGCTTATTTTTATGGAAAAGTTAAGAGCTATTAGGAAAACTAATTGTATACATTAGAACAAACGATTTGACAAAAATTTCTGGGGGAGGGTAGAATGGTAAGATAAGGCGTATTGGGTCAATTTTGCGCTAAAAGAAATAAAACAGAGGAGGAAACATCATGAAAAAGACAATTGTGGCTATGATAACTATGATACTTTTGCTTATGCCGGTTACAGCTCTTGCAGATGAACAGAATTCTGTATGGCTGGACACCAGTGTTGAAAATAAAGAAGTATCTGTTGACGTTGTTACAGATGGTTCTACAACATCCGGTGTATTATCATTTACTTATGATAACACCGTTTTTGTTTGTGAAGAATCAGATGTCAAACCGGTAGACGATACCAATCTTATGTATGCGGTAAACGTACTGGACAACGGAACTGTAAAAATTAGTTATATAGCAGAAAAGACAGTTGCAGATGGTGCTATGTTTACAATTACATTGGAAGCATCTACAACTGACATTCCGGCAACAGCAATGGAATCTTTGAAGCTGACCGGTGAAGCCTACACAAGCGAAGGCAAGAGTGTAGAAGTAGGAACTGCGAAAGCAGAAGATACTGAGACAGAAGAACCGGGTGATACAGAAACAGAAAAACCGGGCGACACAGAAACAGAAAAACCGGGTGACACAGAAACAGAAAAACCAGGCGATTCTGAAGCAGACAAACCACAGGATCCAAAACCGGAATCCGGTACTATCGATAAAGAAGGATCAAGTATTACCAAGGAAGATGTAGAAGCAGCGAAAAATAATAAGCATAAAGAAATCAAGCTGGAAAATAACAAAGAAGTAGTAGTTATTACGAATGCAATGATTTCAGATATGAAAATCAAAGGTGAAACATCTGTTCTTGATGAAGATGCATTTTTCGTTAGAAAATACATTACCGAAGGTGAAATCTTTGATAAAGTAGAAGACACACTTGTTGACAAATTGAAAAAAGTAGATGAGTTTAAAGTGTTGGAAATTGACCTTTATAACGGAGATGGCGAAAAAATTACAGCGTTAGATGGCTATGTATATGTTACAATTCCTGTTCCGGCAGATATTGTTGTAAATGAAGGAAATGTATTGGTAGTATATCGTCTGAATGAGGACGGCAGTTATACAAACTGTGATGCATCCATTGCAAATGGAGAAATTACATTCCGTACCAATCATTTCAGTACATTCGTAATTGCAGAACAGGCAAAAGATGCAGTTGTAGCAAATACAGGTGACAATACACCGGTTGGTTTGCTTGCAGCAGTAATGGCAGTAAGTGCAGTTGCAGCAGCAGTTGTACTTTTCAAGAAAAAAGCAGATAACAAATAGGAGGATAAATCATGAAAAAACGTATTTTAGCATTAGCATTAGCGTTATCGATGTTTGGTTCCTCTTTATTTGCAGGATCCGCAAATGATGTTGCTTATGCTTATAACAACGAACAGGTTCTGAAAGAATTAAGAAATGTAGAAAATCAGAACAAACTTTCTGCATCTGCAGAACAGAGTACAGAAAATGACCTTTTGCTTGATGCAGAAGACTTTATTCCTAATACAGAAACAGAAGAAAAACCGGACAACATCTTAAATCCTGATGAAATTACAACCCAGGAAGAAGAAAAAGATGGTGTACAGGCAGGTGAAGATGCTGCTGCAGTATTGGGTACTGCACCGGAAGTTCAGCCGGAGGCTGGAACACAGACAGATATCGTAACGGATGAAATGACTGAAATTGACGTAACATTTAAAGAAGTGGATGCGGATGTGGATTTAATTACCGATGCGGTAGAAAACACTTTGTTAAATGAAGAAACAGTTTCGGATGATGACATCGTAGACGTTATTATTGTATTTGATAATGATGCTATTATTGATAGTGATCCGGAAGCTGAGATGAATTTCCTGACAAAAATTCAGATTAACTTCATGGAAGTGGTACAGAGTTTTATCATTTCCAGAATTGAAAAGAAGGCATTGGATGGAGACAAATTGGATATCGAATACCAGTATACATGGTTATTAAATGGTGTCGCAACAAGTGTTCCATATGGTGTAATTGATGAAATTGAAAAAATAGATGGTGTAAAAGATGTTATTTTACAGTCTGTTTACGAAGCATGTGATGTGGAAACAGTAGATCCTGCTTCTATTGCAAACGGCAGCATGGTAGGCCGTGACGAAACATGGGCAAGCGGATATACCGGTGAAGGCATTAAAATTGCAATCATCGATACCGGTATTGATGAAGATCACCAGAGTTTCCAGGCAATGTCAGAAGACAAGCTGACAGAAAATTCTGCAACAAAAGAAACTGTTGCAGCAGTATTAAGCCAGTTAAATGCATCTACAGTTATCTCTGATTTATCCGTAGATGATGTATACTGGAGTAACAAAATTGTTTATGCATTCAACTATGCAGATGGCAATTTGAGTATCAACCACGAAGATGACTATCAGGGCGATCATGGTACACACGTAGCAGGTATCGCAGCAGCGAACAAGATCGATTTGGAAGGTTCATCTGTAGGTGTTGCACCGGATGCACAGCTTTATATTATGAAAGTATTCGGACAGGGCAGCGGAGCAACTACAGCATCTTTACTTGCAGCAGTAGAAGACTCCATGATTCTTGGTGCAGACGTCATCAATATGTCTGTAGGTTCTGCAGCAGGTTTTACATCCGATGGTGAAAAAGTAGATGAAATCTATGCAAAAATCGCAGAAACAGGCACAGTGCTTGCAGTATCTGCCGGTAACAGTGCAACTTCCGGTTTGAGCAACATCTGGGGAACAAACCAGAACCTTACAAGCAACCCGGACAATGCGACAGTATCTTCTCCTGGTACTTATGTAAATGTTACAACAGTAGCCAGTGTAGATAACGTAGCACATTATTCTGTTTATTTTGAAACACTTGGAGAAAAATATGGATATTTACCAGCTTCTTATGGTGTAAATAATCCAATTGATACCATTTTTGGAACAGAATATGAATATGTAATGGTACCAAACTGTGGACAGACAGCGGAAGACTTTGCAGCCGTAGACTGTGAAGGCAAGATTGCTGTTGTACAGCGTGGTGTGACAACATTCTATCAGAAATGTGACCTTGCAGAAGAAGCAGGTGCAGTTGCTTGTATTATTTACAACAACGAACCAGGTGAAATCGGATTAAACTTAGAAGGTGGCAAAGCACTGATTCCATGTGTATCCGTAACTATGGCAACAGGGGAACAGCTTGCTGCTGCTTTAGAAAAAAATCCGGAAGCTACAATTACATTTGCAGAAGAGGAAGCATTGGTTGAAAGTTCAACTGCTTATGAAATGAGTAGTTTCTCTTCCTGGGGTGTATCTCCAGACTTAAAACTTGAGCCGGATATCGCTGGTCCTGGTGGAAATATTTATTCCACAACAGATGAAGGTACATATGGCTATATGAGTGGTACTTCCATGTCTTCTCCAAACGTAGCAGGCTTGGCAGCACTCTTAAAACAGTATGTAAGAGAAAACTATCCGGAACTTACAGCTTCTGAATCACGTACGATGATTAATGCATTGCTTATGAGTACAGCAAGATTACTCGAATCCGGTGATGTAACTTATTCTCCACGTGTTCAGGGTGCAGGTCTTGCAAATGCATACCTTGCAATTAACTCAAACGCATACCTTTCTGTTGATGGTATGGATTTACCAAAAGTAGAACTTTATGATGATCCGGAAAAAACAGGTACATACAACTATACATTTAACGTAAAGAACTTTGGTGACAGTGTAATCTACTATAGCTTGGATACAACTGTTCAGACCGAAGGTGTAGATGTATTTGCAGATTATAATTTTATCAGCTCAACACCGGTTGTATTAGATGCTGTTACATCTGAAAACTCAGACAGTATGGTATTGACATATGACTATAACGCAGACAAGAAGGCAAATGTATTGGATGCATATGCATTATATACACTTGTAAAAGCAGAAAAAACAGTAAGTGGTGCAGAATTCTTCCGTTATAACGTAGATAACGATGAAGATATGGACAAAGATGATGTTCAGGCATACTTAAATGCTTTAGTTGGCAAAGAAAACAGTGCTGACTTAAATGATAAAGTATTAGAAGTAAAAGCTGGTGAAACAGCAAAAGTTTCTGTAAATGTAAACGTTTCCGATACTGGAAAGGCTTACATGGATGAAAACTTTGAAAATGGTATTTTCGTAGAAGGTTATACAATTCTTACAGCAGAAAGTGTAGGCGATGTAGATTTATCCTTACCATATATGGGATTCTACGGTGATTGGACACAGGCTCCACTCTTTGACAGTGGTTTCTATTGGGATTTAACAGATGAAGAATTTGTAGCAAACCAGTATGTACAGGAATTGTATACACAGTATACAGCAGATTATGTATGGTATCCGGGCTGGAACCCATATGCTGGTCCAGAAGGAGCATATTATGACACTATCGCATTCTCTCCAAACGGAGATATGTATGGTGACTACATTGAAGATATGTATCTTTCTTTATTAAGAAATGCAGATACATTAACATTTACATATACAACAGAAGACGGAACCGTTGTATTTGAAGATGTAGTAGAAAATGCAGTGAAGACCATTTATCGTGAAGGCTATGCTATGGTTGTTCCATATGTATATTCATGGTACAGTCTGCCATATGACCTCACAGACGCAGAAGGAAATGTACTTCCAAACAATACAAAACTTACATTGAGCATCAAAGCAGAGCTTGACTATGATAAACATGAATCCAATAATACATTTGATGAAATTCAGGTTCCAATCATGGTTGACTTGACAGCTCCGGAACTTTTGGATGCAAAAATTGCACAGTCCGAAGATGGAAGCAGATACTACTTACAGTTATTGTTTGATGATAATCATGCAATTGCCGGCGTAAGCTTCCTTACAAAGAGTGGCACAATTGTGCTTGGACAGTATTTAGTAGAAGATCATGCTGTAGAAGGCGAAGAGTACGTAACATATGATATCACAGGTTATGGTGATGAATTTATGGTAGTACTTGGTGACTATGCATTCAATGAATCTACTTATATGATTGAAGCAGAAGGAAATGATCCGGAATTGGATGAATCTGCATTATATGGATATCGTACATACGATGATAATTACTATGATGATTCCTTGTTCGGATGGATTGGTATCGACAAAGAAACAGCAGAAGTTCAGGTATACAGCAGTGAATACTATATGGACTATGCAATGGTTGCTGCAGAATATGTGGGCGGATATATCGTTGGTGTAGATGCAAACAAAGACTTAGTAGCAATCAGACCGGGTTACTGGGATGAAAGAATCCGAATTGCAAGCATTGGTTCTGAAGTAAGAGATATGGCATTTGATCCTACAACAGAAACATTGTATGCACTTCACAAAGACAATTATTGTCTTGTTTCCATTGATGTTACTACTGGTGAAGTGACTCAGATTGGATCTGAGTATTCATTATCAAATGCTTGGACATTGGCATGCGATGATAATGGACAGTTATATGCAATTGATAATTATGGAAGATTAAAAGAAGTCGATAAGGCAACAGGCGAATATGGTGCAGAAATCCTGAATACAAGTAAAGTAACAGGAACATCCTATATCAGTAATTCACAGTCTATGACTTATGATTCTGCAAACGATTGTATTTATTGGGCACACTATGCTTATAGCTGGCAGACAGGAAGCAAAGGCGTATTATACAAGATTGATTTAACAGGCGAAACACCGGAAATGACAGCGATTGGAACGATTGCAGGCAATGCAGAAGTCGTTGGTCTGTTATGTTTAGATGGCAAAGGTTTTGCACTTCCAACGGATGAAAAACTTCAGGGAGTTGGTATCGAACAGAAACAGGTTGCTTTATTAACAGGTGATTCTGAAACATTAAAATTAGCATTGGATCCATGGTATGGTGTGAAAGGTGACACGACATGGACATCCGCAGATGAAAACGTTGCTGTAGTATCCGAAAGAGGTGTGGTAACAGCAACAGGTGTAGGTGAAACTACAATTACAGTAAAAGTTGTAGTAGATGAAACAACAACACTTACTGCAGCAATAAATGTTAAAGTAGTAAACCCAACGGCATCCGTAAATGGATATGCACTTGCTGGTAATACATTGTATAATCAGTGGGTGACTATAGATGCAGAAGACTTGTCATATGAAACACATACAGACTTCTCGTTTACTGCATATACAGCAGGTGAATATGTAGATGGAACTATCTATGTATATGGACAGGATACATCTTTCTATAAGGTGGATGCAGAAACATATGAAGCAACCATGATTAACGGACCACGTTCGGATTATCAGGTAGTAGATATGTCATACGATTATAGTACAGGCTATATGTATGCAATCGCACAGGATATGAACTATGGTACAACATATCTGGCTCAGATTGATACGAACACAGGTGAAATTTACTGTCTGGGCGAAATGTGGGATGAATACAATGAAGCAATGTGTGCACTTGCAGTTTCTACTGATGGTACAATTTATGCAATGAGCTATACAGGTATTCTTCATACGGTTGAAGTAGTTTCCGGAGAGGATGAATTTGGTCCATTCTGTGAATTAACAGCATTAGGTTATGTAGGTTGTGCAGGTTCTATGATGCTTCAGTCTATGACTTATGACCACAATGCAGAAGATCCAGCCTTGTATTGGACAATGATATCTTATAGTGCATTCGATATGATGTACATTGATTTGGAAACAGTAACTGCATTGGATATGGGTGCGATTGATGGTGGTGCACAGATCACATGTACATACATTGTTCCGGAAGAAGTACCGGCATTACCAGTTGTTAATGTTACGGATGTAACAATGAAAGCAGATGCAGTAACAGTATTAACAGGTGCTTCCAAAGTAATTCCAGTGGAAGTTCTTCCATTGAATGCAACTGATAGAAATGTTGTATGGACAGTAGCGGATGAAAACGTTGCAGCCATCAAAGATGGTATGGTCATCGGTGTTGGTGAAGGAACAACAACTGCAACAGGTACATTAGCAGGAAAAACAGTAACATTTACAATTACCGTATTGAATGCGGCAGAAGAGCTTCGTGGATACTTATTGACAGATATGGGTACCGGTGATATGGGATTCTGGATTGCGGTAGATGACAGAGACCTTTCTTCTGGTACAGCGATTACAGACTATGCAGACTATATGTTATATGCCGGTGCATACTATAATGGCAAATTATATGGCTATGGTGTAGATATGGAAACATATGATTCTGTTTATGTTGTAGCTGATGAAGTAGAAGATGCTGTAGCAGGCGAAGAATTATATGTTACCGAATCTATGACGATTGGTGAATATCCGGACGTTGTGGATATGGCATTTGATTACACCGAAGGTGTTATGTATGCAGTAGCAGGTACGAAGAACGTATATGGTGCAAATGCATTATACTGTGTAAATCTTACTACAGGACAGTTATACAAAATAGGTGACATGACCGACCAGGTAATGACTTTAGCTTGTACAGCAGATGGTCAGCTTTATGGTGTAGGCATGGAAGGTACGTTCTATGCAATCGATAAATACACAGCAGAATTGACGATAATTGCTGAAACAGGCATTATAGCAAACCAGTATCAGTCTATGACATACGATTATAACAGTGGAAACCTTTACTGGGCACAGATTGCAAATGATCCAATGACATGGATGACAACAGCAAATCTTTACATTGTAAATCCAGAAGATGGAAGTTTGATTGATCTTGGACGTATCGGCATGATGGGTGCGGAAGTATCAGCATTACATACGATTCCAAAGGAACCAATCGAAGTAGGAACAGCAGATATTACAGGATTGGCATTACCTGCTACCAATGAAATCTTAAAACCACAGGATACCATAACACTTTCAGCAGTAACACTTCCAGTAAGTGTAACAGACAGCGGTGCAGTATTTACTTATACATCAGATAATCCAGCAGTAGCTACTGTGGATACAAATGGTGTAGTAACAGCTGTGGCAGCAGGCAGTGCAAAGATTACAGTAGAAGTAAATGGTATAACAGCGACCTGCACAGTAAATGTTGTGGATGATACGACAAAAGTTCAGGTAATGACAAAGAACGGATGGCAGGTATCCCCACTTCTGAACCCATCTGTTATTGATGAAACAGTAGAACTTCCAGCAGAAAGTGGCTTGGAAATGGCAATGGTTACTTATGCAGATGGCTGGTATTATGCATTAGATACAGCAAATGCATATTCGGAAGACGATGCTGCTTACCAGACAGTAGAATATTCAAGAGGATATCTCTGGAGATTCAATGAAGATCTTTCTGTAGTAGAAAAAGTAAGTGATACTCCTGTATATACAACATTTACAAACTTAGAAAGTAATGAATATGTAACCGTAAGTGGTGATGCGATACTCGACATCTTTACAAATCCATTTACCGGTGAAGTATATGTATTAGGAAGAGCTACAGAAGATTGGGGATGGGGATTATACTATCAGTATCATATTTATAAGCTGGATGTAACAACAGGTACAACCACGTTCGTTGGTACTATCGGATATGATATTGCTTCTCCACAGAAGATGGAATTCATTTCTGAAGATACAATGGTAGCATGGGATCATTACAATGATTACGTATATACCGTATCTGCCACAGAAGTTGAATATGACTATCTGAAAAATACACAGCTTGTATGGGCACAGGATGTTGTAGCTTCCAACTATGACATGGCTATGGTATACCATCCGGAATTGGATGTTGTATTTGTAGCAACTGTAGATACATGGATTGATGTAGGACAGATGGGTCTTTACATTCTTGATCCAAACAAGAAGACAATTGAGAAATATGAAAATGCAGCTTATGATGCAGGCATGATTGATCTTGTTTTCGGAGAATAAAATGATTGATTTCATATAGGAAACATTCATATAAGAAACAAAAACGTCTCGGCAAATGCCGGGGCGTTTTTGTTTTTCAGGAAATAGACCTTGTGACAGGTAAAAAAGAATGATAGGATATCAATAGAAAGGATGTGATGCTGATGAATAAGAAACGAAAAATACTTATGTTATTTTGTGTAATTATGGTGTTCGCAGGAGGAATGATAAACAGTATGAAGGTTTTTGGCGGCATGGGAAATCCTTATTCGGATACAGATGAAGTAAGGGTGGATATTGTGTTTGAAAAAGAGGCAGTGGATAATAGTTCGATAGATACGCTGATAGAGAAAATATCAAAGGAAGTACTGGATGGAGAGAAATTGGAAACATATGGTCCTATAGGGGAATACGAACTTAGTGCGAATATTTTATACGGACAGTTGAATGCGATTCGAAGAGTTGAAGGTGTGAAGAGTGTGAAAGTAGCATCTTTGGTATATCCTATAGGAGAATCTACCGAGACATTGGAAAATACAGAACAGAAAGATACCGAAAGCCAGAGCAGCCAATCAACGCAGGATGAGACAGATATGAAACAAAACGAAAACAAAAATGAAAAATCAGCAGCCCGTCGCTGGTGGATTCCGGTAGGTGCAGCAGGTGTAGTGGGTGCAGGTGTAGTTTTTTCACAAATTAAAAAAAGAAAATTTACGAAAAAACGTTAAGAAGTCGCATGCTTTTTGTTTCTTTTTATATTGTTTAATGTTAAAATATATATTGAATTAAAATGTCACAAGTGAGGAAAAATATATGCAGGGTCTATATTCCATTGTAAGTGGCCTGTGTTTACTTCTTATGGTAGTTTTGTATCTTCGAATGATGACGAGCGTTGTTCGAAGTGAAAAACGAGATATTTATGTAAGCATTATGATTGTAGGTATGGTTTATCTGACAACGGATGTGCTGTGGGGTGTTATTTATGATAGTCTGCTGCCGATTCCCGTGCCTGTACAGAGAGTGATTTATGCAGTATTTTATGCAAGCTCAGCAATGATTGCTTACAAATGGTTTTTGTATGTGGAATACATGCAGGATTCCATTTTTTACAAGAATGCAGTTGTGAAACAGTTATCAAAGCTGCCGGTATTGTTTGTAGTTACGGTATCTGTGTTATCTATCTGGACAGGTTCCTTTTTCTACATTGATGCTCAGGGAGCTTACTGTCGAGGCAGTTTGTATGTTGCTCAATTGGTATTAACTTATGGATATATCATTTTTGCGGCAGGTAAACTGGCGGTTCGCATGCTGTTGACCAGAGATTTTGAAACACAGAATACGTATATGATTATGTTGTCCTATTTTGTATTTCCGGTTGTATTTGGAATTTTACAGATTGTATATGCATCAATGCCGTTTCTGTGTATTGGTATTGCATTGGCAACGTTGCAGACCTATCTCTTTTATGTAACCTATGAAAAAGAACGAGAACTGAGTTCTTCAAAAATTCACAGTTTAACAAGATTGTTTATCAGTTCCTATTACTTGAACTTGCAGACAGGCAAAAGTGAGTATTTAAGTAAAGAGGAAGAACAGACGGAAAGTTATCTGACGGGTGATTTTTATAAAACAGCACCGTCCTCTCATGAAGATGCCATACGGATTTATGTAGAAACCTATGTCCATCGGGATGACCAGGAGACTTATCGAAATATGTGTGATAAGACTTATATGAAACAGAATCTGAGTGAGGAAAAACAGTTTTATTCGTTTAATTACAGACAGGTTGCCGGCGGACAGGAAAAGTGGTATCGTCTTCATGTGATTGCCGCATCGTTTTTACCAAATGGAGAAGTAGGCAGTGTTGTAATGGCAATTATGGATGTGGATCATCAGGTGCGTTATGATATCAGTCAAAAGGCTGCGGTAGAAGCGGCTTTGGTACAGGCAGAAAAGGCGAATAAAGCAAAGAGTGATTTCTTATCCAGTATGTCACATGATATTCGTACACCGATGAATGCAATCATGGGTTTTACTTCATTGGCACAAAGTCATATTGCAGATAAAGAAACGGTGCAGAATTATCTTGGGAAAATACTTTCTGCTGGTAAGCATTTATTGAACTTAATCAATGATATTTTGGATATGAGTCGAATTGAAAGTGGAAAAATTCAGATTCAGGAAGATGAGGTATCGTTAAACGAAGTTATCGGTGATATTGAAAATCTAATGCAGTCCATGGTGGAAGAGAAACGGCTGGATTTTGTTGTAAAGAAAAATATCGTAAATAATTATGTATTTTGTGATAAGCTCCGGTTGAATCAGATTCTGATTAATCTGCTGGGAAATGCCGTAAAGTTTACACCGGAGGGTGGTACGATTGCTCTGGATTTGAAGCAGGAAATGGCGGCACCGGAAGGATATGGTGTGTATTTCTTTGAAGTAAGTGATACGGGAATTGGTATTGCAAAGGAATTTCACGATAAGATATTTGAAGCTTTTGAACGTGAAAAGGTTATGGAGCAGAGTGGAATTCAAGGTTCCGGCCTGGGATTGGCCATTACCAAAAACATCATTGAGATGATGGGCGGCAGAATCAGTTTGGAGAGTGATGTCGGAAAAGGCACAAAATTTACAGTAAAAGTGATGTTCGCCCTTCAGGATGTGGAAGATATTTCTTTAGAGAATACGTTGGAGCAGAAAGAATTTAACGAAAAGCAAGAGAGAAGCGAAAGGAAAGCTCTTTTCAAAAATCAAAAAATTCTTTTGGTAGAAGATAATCCTCTGAATAGAGAGATTGCGCGGATTTTATTAAAAGAAGAAGGTTTTCTTGTGGAAGAAGCAGCCAATGGACAGGAAGCTGTCGATAAGTTATCCATTGCAAAAGATGGAGAGTATACGGTCATTTTGATGGATATTCAGATGCCGGTTATGGATGGATATGAGGCAACAAAGGTAATTCGCAATATGTCAAACCGCATATTGGCACATACGCCGATTATTGCCATGACAGCAAATGCTTTTGCAGAAGAAAAGAAAAAGGCATTGTCCTATGGCATGAATGGACATGTATCGAAACCAATTGATATCAATGTTCTTTTCAAGACAATTGAGGGAATTATAAAATAAAGATAAAAAGGAAAGTGAGAAAATCATGAAAAAGACAAAAATCGTATGTACAATGGGACCAAATTCCAATGATTTGGAGGTAATGAGAAAGCTCGTGCAGGAAGGCATGGACATTGCACGTTTTAACTTTTCTCATGGCACACATGAAGAACAGAAAGAACGTATGGATGCTCTGAAGAAAATCCGTAAAGAAGAAGGAAAACATATTGCAATTCTTTTAGATACCAAAGGTCCGGAAATTCGTACGGGTCTTTTAAAAGATGGACAGAAAGTAGAATTAACAGAAGGCGAAACATTTATTCTTACAACAGAGGAAATCGTAGGTGATAACAAACGTGTGAGTATCACATATGAAGGTCTTGTAGAAGATGCCCAGGTAGGTGGAATAATTCTTATTGACGATGGTCTTATCGAATTAAGAGTAGAAGAAATCACAGGAAAAGATATTATCTGTAAAATTATTAATGGTGGCGAACTTGGACAGAGAAAAGGTGTAAACGTACCAAATGTACCTATCCGTCTTCCGGCGATTACAGAAAAAGACAAAGAAGATATTCGTTTTGGTGCACAGCAGGATGTAGACTTTATCGCAGCTTCTTTCGTTCGTAATGCAGATTGTATTCGTGAAATTAAAGCAATTTTAAATGAATGTGGTGCTCCATATACACCAATTATTGCAAAAATTGAAAATAAAGAAGGTATTGATAACTTAGACGAAATCTTAGAAGTAGCAGATGGTATCATGGTTGCTCGTGGTGACCTTGGCGTAGAAGTTCCGGCAGAACAGGTTCCATATATTCAGAAAGTGATGATTAACAAATGTAAAGCATGCTACAAACCGGTTATTACAGCTACACAGATGTTAGATTCCATGATGCGTAATCCACGTCCTACACGTGCAGAAGTAACTGACGTTGCAAATGCTGTATATGATGGAACTGACGCGGTAATGCTTTCCGGTGAAACTGCACAGGGTAAATATCCAATCGAAGCACTTCGCATGATGGTTCAGATTTGTGAAAATACAGAATCTCACTTAGATCATGAAGAAATTTTAAGCAAGATGAAAAATCAGCGTATGCAGGATACTACCAGTGCATTGGGTTATGCAACCGTTTCTACAGCAACAAACTTAGAGGCAAGCTGTATTATTGCACCTACAGCTTCCGGTGCAACTGCACGTATTATTTCAAAATTCCATCCAAAAATGGAAGTGCTTGCAGTTAGTCCAAATGCGAGAGCACTTCGCAGAATGCAGATTTTCTGGGGTGTAAGACCATACCAGTCTATGCAGTTAGAAACTACAGAATTAATCTGCAGCAATGCAATTGAAATTGCGAAAGATGAGAATTTTGTAAAAGCTGGTGATATTACTGTACTTACTGCAGGTATCCCTTCCCCACATGTGAATGGATTTGATTATGGCGTAAGTAATATGATGAGAATTGTTACAATCTCGTAAGTATTCACTACGTGATGATTTCTTAATAAAACTGAGGTTTAGGATTAAAAATGAAAAGAAATAAGCACTTTAGAAAAGATGTTGTGGTTGCGAGAATGATATTCGCAATGCTCTGCATCGTAATCGGTGTGTTAATTAGTATGGGTATTTCTGCTCTCATGGAACATGGGGGCGGAAATAAAGATACGCAGGAAAAAAATACGCAAACAATACATACGCAATTGGAAACGGAGCACAATACGCAGCAGGTAGAGGATACACAAGACACCGAAGCGGATACGAGTTCGAGTGAAAGTGAAATGACAGAGACTCAGATTTTTTATGCAGTAACAACAGCAGCAATTCGTTTGCGTGAAGCACCAAATACGGATTGTGCAACTCTGACAAATCTTTCAGAAGGAACCAGATTACTGTTAGTGGAAACACTAGAGGGATGGTATAAGGTTTCATATGAGGGTGTAGAAGGTTATATTAGTGCTGAGTATGCAACAATTGTAACAGAAGAGGAAACAACTGAGATTGGAAGAAGTTATGTAATTATGCTGGATCCGGGACATCAGCGAAACGGAGACAGTGCAACAGAACCAATTGGGCCGGATGCAGCAGAGATGAAGGCTCGTGTGACTTCCGGTGCAGTAGGAAGTACAACAGGAGTACCGGAATATGAATTGACACTGGAAATTGGACTTTTACTTCGCGAAGAATTACAAAGCCGTGGCTATACGGTTCTTATGACACGCGAAACACATGATGTAAATATCAGTAATATGGAACGTGCACAGATGGCAAATCAGGCAGGGGCAGATATTTCTATCCGTATTCATGCAAACTCATATACAGATAGTTCTGTACATGGTGCAGAAACACTGGCACCATCTTCAAGTAATTCATATGCAGGGGATATTGCGGAAAACAGCCAAAGGCTGAGTCAGGCGGTGATTCATGCATATTGTGAAGCGACAGGCATGAATAATCGCGGCGTTAAAATTGATGATACAATGACAGGTATGAACTGGAGCGAAAATCCGGTGACGATTATTGAGCTCGGATTTTTGTCAAATCCTACAGATGATACCAATATGCAGGACGATGCATACCAGCAGAAGATGGTAAAGGGCATTGCAGATGGAATTGATGCATATTTTGGATTATAAAATGCAAAGCACATTCAGTAGAAATGATAGGGGGAATTTCTTATGGGAAACAATTTTGGAAAGCTATTAGGCTTCGAAGTAAATGAAAGTCAGATAAAAGTATCTTTTGAAAAAGAAACCGCATATTTGACAGTTGTACGCGATGAAATCATCCGTGTATATGTACCATTTTTTGACGATGCCTGTAAATCAAAGGCGATCGAAGGAAATCCTTGTGTGCCGGTAACATTTACGACAGAGAAAGAAGCGGATGCAGTAGTCATTCGTACAGATAAAGTAATGGTAAAAATCCAGGATGATTTTGTAGTGGATTTTTATAAAGCAGATGGTACACCACTGATGAAAGATTATCGTGGAACACGTACCACAAAAGAAAAAGTAAGCTGGATGTCTCTTGAAATGTTAGAAGCGGAAGGACACGATATTTCCGCATATTTAGAAAAACAGTGCAGATATGAGCTTATAAAAGAACTGGATGAAGGTGATGATTTCTATGGTTTGGGTGACAAATCCGGTTTCTTAAATAAAAAACACTATGAATACGAAAACTGGAACTCTGATTTGCCACAGGCACATAACGAAGACTTTCATGCCTTATACAAATCTGTTCCATTTTTAATGTGTTTGAAAAAAGATAATAGTGCATACGGTGTGTTCTATGATAATACATTCCGCAGCTATATCAATCTTGGAAAAGAGAACGAGAACTATTTCTTCTATGCAGCAGAAGAAGGAAATATGGACTACTATTTTATGACAGGAGAAAGTTTAGTAGATGTAGTAGGCAGCTATACATACTTAACAGGTACAACACCATTGCCACAGCTCTTTACTTTGGGCTATCAGCAGTCTCGCTGGGGATATGAAAGTGCAGACGATATTAATTTTATCGTAGATAATTATCGTGCGGCTAACATTCCTTTGGATGTTATTCATTTAGATATTGATTATATGGATAACTTTAAGGTGTTCACATGGGATGAAGAAAAGTATGGTCCAAAAGGTGAATTGTTTGAACGTATCAAAGGCCTTGGTGTAAAACCGGTATGTATTATTGACCCGGGTACAAAGAAAGAAGAAGGCTATCATATCGATGACGAAGGTATAGAAAAAGGCTATTTTGTGAAAGATAAAGATGGCGAAGTATATGTAAACGCTGTTTGGCCGGGAGATTCCCACTTCCCGGATTTCGGCCGCAAAGAAGTAAGAGAATGGTGGGCAAACAATCACAAAGTTTTAACAGATTTGGGCGTTGGCGGTATTTGGAATGATATGAATGAACCAGCCAGCTTCCATGGAGAACTTCCGGCAGATGTAGTATTTTATGATGAAGACAGAAAGACAAACCATGCAGAAATGCACAACGTATATGGTCATTTAATGAGCAAAGCAACATATACCGGTTTAAAAGAACAGACCGGTAAACGTCCATTTGTCATTACCCGTGCATGTTATGCTGGTTCACAGAAATATACCACCGTTTGGACCGGCGATAACCAGAGTCTCTGGCATCATCTTCAGATGGTAATTCCACAGCTTTGTAACCTTGGTATAAGTGGATTTACATTCTGTGGTACAGATATTGGTGGGTTTGGTGCAGATTGTACACCGGAACTCCTCTGTAGATGGATTCAGGCAGCCATGTTCTCACCATTGTTCCGTAACCATGCCGCAAAAGGTACAAAGGATCAGGAACCATGGAGATTCAGCAAAGAAGTAGCAGACATTAATCGTAAATATATTGAACTTCGTTATAAGTTCTTACCATATATTTATGACTTGTTCTACAAGGGGGAAACCACAGGGCTTCCTGTAATGCGACCATTGGTACTTCATTATCCAAATGACCCGGAAGTTCGTAATTTGAACTCTGAATTTTTGGCTGGTGAAAACATTTTAGTAGCACCTGTATTAGAACAGGGAGCAACAAAACGTATGGTATATCTTCCGGAAGGCACATGGTATGATTATTGGACAGGTGAAAAGGTAGAAGGTAAGCAGTATATCTTAAAGGATGCTCCAATTGATGTATGTCCAATTTACATCAAAGCAGGCAGCATCATTCCAACCTATGAAGTCGTTCAGTATGTAGGGGAAAAACCATACAATAAATTAGAACTTCTCGTAACCCCTGGTTCAGGTGAATATACACACTTCCAGGACAATGGAGAAGATTACGCTTATAAGAATGGTGAATACAACCTCTATCGTTTTACTGTAAACGAAGCAGGTGAAGTAACAAAAGAAATGGTACATGAAGGATATCCGGTATATGAAGATATACAGATCAAAACACTTGCTGTTTTGAGTGTAAGAACATGATTCGGGAGTGAGCAAACCCATCAGCGCAGCTGATTTTTCATGGGTTTGCGAATCATAATTATTCAGGTACTGAATAATTATGAAATTATAGTG
>CAYVGA010000034.1:0-19120 GCA_964449855.1 uncultured Lachnobacterium sp. | reverse complement strand
GGGAACATGATAATCTGTGACTGGTCGATTGCTTTTACAAATTCATCTACAGAATCACGGATATCTTCTGCTGTTAAGTTCTTAAATACTTTTACGATTGTGTCAGCACCGGCACGTTCAAATGCTCTTGCACTGTCAAATTCACAGTTTGTACCTGGGAATACAGGAATAAATACAGTAGGTTTTGCAACTTTGTTCTTGCAAACATAGATATTCTTTGTATCGTAAAGTCCTGTGTTAAGTTCTGTCTTGTCTTCTGTTGCACGAGTTGGGAATACTTTTTCCAATGTGCCTGTCCATGCTGCAAGTGCTTCGTCCATAGAGATATTCATATCACCGTAAACGAATGCCTGTGCATCATTTACTTCACCGATAACAATTCCAAGACCTTCTACTTCTGCTAACTTGTCTGCTGGTACTTCAGCAACAATGTTACCAAAACCTGGTGCAAATAATACATCTGTTGTAACGGAAGCGTCGATTGTAACACCGAGTTTGTTACCAAATGCCATCTTACTTACTGCTGCAGCAAGACCTTTTCCATCAAGTGCATATGCTGAGATGATAGCACCTTTCTGAATCAGTGCATGTACATCATCATAAAGTTTCATTACCTGTGCATATACTGGTAAATCATACTGGTCTTTTTCAATATTAAACATCACAAGTTTATTTCCAGCTGCTTTTAATTCCGGAGTAATGATGTCTGCTTCTTTTGCTACATCTACTGCAAACGAAACAAGTGTTGGTGGTACGTCAATATCATTGAATGTACCGGACATAGAGTCTTTACCACCGATAGATGGAAGACCAAAGCCCATCTGTGCATTGTAAGCACCGAGGAGTGCTGCTACCGGCTGGCTCCAACGTTTTGGATCTTCGCTCATTCTGCGGAAGTATTCCTGGAATGTGAAACGTACTTTCTTGTAATCACCACCAGCGGTTACGATTCTTGAAAGTGATTCAAGAACTGCGTAAATAGAACCGTGGTATGGGCTCCATGAGCTTAAATATGGGTCGAAACCATAAGACATCATGGTTACTGTATCGCATTTTCCTGTTAAAACCGGAAGTTTTGCTACCATGCTCTGTGTTTCTGTTAACTGATATTTTCCACCATATGGCATGTAAACACTGCCTGCTCCGATAGAGCCATCGAACATTTCTACAAGACCTTTCTGTGAACATACGTTAAGGTCTGCAAGTTCTGCAATCCAAGCAGCTTTCATATCGCCATTTGCTACGGCTTCTGCTACTGTCGGAGTGTTAATCTTGTTGAAATAGTTGTCTGCTTCTACCGGCATATCTACTGCAACTTTTGCTTCCTGATGTGCACCGTTTGTATCAAGGAATGCACGGGAAATATTTACGATTTCTTTATCTCTCCAAACTAATACAAGTCTTGGATCTGCTGTAACTTCTGCTACTTCGATAGCTTCTAAGTTTTCTTCGTTGGCATATTTTAAGAACTGCTCTACATTTTCCGGAGCAATTACACATGCCATACGTTCCTGTGATTCAGAAATTGCAAGTTCTGTACCATCAAGACCTGCGTATTTCTTTGGAACTTTATCTAACTGTACACGAAGACCTGCTGCAAGTTCACCGATAGCTACGGATACACCACCTGCACCAAAGTCGTTACATTTCTTGATAATGTAAGATACTTCTTCGCGACGGAATAATCTCTGGATTTTACGTTCTGTAGGTGGGTTACCTTTCTGTACTTCTGCACCACACACTGCGGTTGATTCCGTATTGTGTGCCTTAGAAGAACCTGTAGCACCACCGATACCATCACGACCGGTACGTCCACCAAGGAGAATAATCTTATCTCCCGGATCAGAAGTAAGTCTCTGCACCGCACGTCTTGGAGCAGCACCCATAACAGCACCAATTTCCATACGTTTTGCTACATAATCCGGATGATATACTTCTTTTACATAACCTGTTGCAAGACCAATCTGGTTACCATAAGAGCTGTAACCATGGGCTGCTTCACGAACGAGTTTTTTCTGTGGAAGCTTGCCTGAGATTGTATCTTTTACAGATACAGTAGGATCTGCTGCACCGGTTACGCGCATTGCCTGATATACATAAGTACGTCCTGACAATGGATCACGGATAGCACCTCCAAGACAGGTAGCTGCACCACCGAATGGTTCGATTTCTGTTGGATGATTATGTGTTTCGTTTTTAAAGTTTACAAGCCATTCTTCTGTTACTCCATCCACTTCTACTGGAACAACAATCGAACAAGCATTGATTTCTTCGGATTCTTCCTGGTCAGCAAGTTTGCCTTCTGCTTTTAATTTTTTCATAGCAAGAAGTGCGATATCCATAAGACAAACAAATTTGTCATCGCGACCAGCATACATTTCTTTATGTGTATTTAAATATTCTTCATAGGTTGCCTTAATTGGCACGTTGTAATATCCTTCTTCAAATGCTACTTCTGTAAGTTCTGTAGAAAAAGTTGTATGACGGCAATGGTCAGACCAATAGGTATCTAACACACGGATTTCAGTCATAGAAGGATTACGGTTTTCTTCATTTTTGAAATGATTCTGAATATGAAGAAAATCCTTAAATGTCATAGCAAGATTCAAAGAATTATAAAGGTCTTTTAATTCTGTTTCCGGCATATCAATAAAACCATCAAAGATAATAACATCTGCCGGTTCTTCAAAATTCTGTTCTAATGTTTCTGGTTTTTCTAAATCCGTTTCACGGGAATCTACAGGATTGATGCAGTGTTTTTTGATTGCTGCAAATTCATCTTCTGTAAGTTCTCCTTCGATTACATATGTAGTTGCACAACGAATGATAGGTTCTTCTGTTTCTTTTAAAAGTTTAATACACTGTTCTGCAGAGTCTGCTCTCTGGTCATACTGACCTGGTAAGTATTCTACAGAAAATACATGTGCATCACCGTATGCAAATGTTTCTTCATATACATCATCTACCGGTGGTTCAGAAAATACCGTCATAAGTGCATTCTTATAAACATCTTCTGAAATATTTTCAATATCATAACGAATTAACACGCGTACATTGGTAACGGTTTTAATTCCAAGATAGCTTTTTACTTCTGCTCGTAATTCTTTTGCTTTTACAGCAAAGTCAGCCTTTTTTTCTACGTAAACACGACGTACATTACTCATGGGTTTTCCTCCAAAGTTTTCATTTTATAACTATTCAGAGCACATTCACAAAACCGTCATTTTGATCCTTTCCCGACATTGAATAGTTCATATTTCTTGTAGTATATCATTTCACATTGATTAAGCAAAATTAATATATTTAATCTTTTTTATAAGAATTATTAATTCGTTATAATTCAAACATTGTTTGTTAATTTCCCACCACCTCTGCATTATCCGTATCCGGCATTTCTGTACCCGGTATCTCTGTACCCGGTATCTCTGTATCCGGCATTTCCGTATTCGGTACCTCCGTATCTGATGTTCCTGAATCTGGTACCTCCGTACTTGGTATTTCTGCATCCGGTACCTCTGTATCCGGCATTTCTGTACCTGGTGTTTCTGGATTTGGACTTTCTGGTACTACTGTTTCGTTCTCTGTACTTTCTTCTGTCGTTGGATTCTCAGGCTCTGGATTTGGAACCTCCGGAGTTACCGTCTCAACCGGCAATACTGTAACAACAGCCTTTGCTGTCACTACATCTCCTAACACACCGGTTGCCGTATATGTCACCTCATAGCTTCCCGGTGTATTGAAATCAACTACGCCACTTGTTGTAACTGCAACACTTAATCCATCCACATCCGTTGCCGATACTCCCGACAGCAAATCTATCGTTGTTCCTGCATCTACAGAAATATCTTTTACGCCCTGTAAATTCATCGTACCATACAACCACGGATTATTTACATGTGGATCCGTAGGGTCCCAAGCATAAAATGGACTAAAGAAATCCACTTTGGGCATACTTGGTTTTCCAAGCGGTCCCGGATCGGCACTATCATAAACCTCTACAACCGTCCCTTTTTCGCAATTATCATAAATCCACTTTGCATCTGCCACGCAAAGACGAATACATCCCATAGACGCCGGCTGTCCTAACAAATTGAACTGCCCCTCTTTCAATGTATCATTGGAAGTCTTCATGTATGGCACGGAATGGAACAAAATATGTCCATTAAAACGAACAGAATAATGTCCATATGTATTTCCAAACAAAAGCCGCCATACATATTTATCCGAAATCTTGGATGTGCCAAGCGGTGTCGAATTATTTAACCCAACAGAACATGTCATAGCTTTTACCGGAACCGTATAATTTCCATCGTTATCCAATCCATAAACTGTTACACAATTCGCCTGACGATTTACTTTTATATAATATGGAGTCTTCTCTACTACGGCTGCAGCATTTTGATTTGATTTCTTTCCTGTATCCTCTTTCAAAACCTGCTCGCTTTCAGACTCCGTTATCTGCGTTTCTTCCAAAACTTCTGTCCCTTCCAAAAGCTCCGTTTCTCCAAAAACTTCTGTTTCCACTATATCCTCAATACCCAGCATCTCACTATTCGGCTGATTTTCCTGTAATATATCCTCTTGTTTTATTGGATTTTCCCCCAGCACATCTTCATCTTTCGGTTTCATATTTAAAACGAAAAAGACCCCTATCATCAATAAAATTCCTAATCCGACACCACTTAATGTTACCAAAATTGATTTTTTCATTCAATTACTCCATTTTATATATTATATTTTGTTGACAGTTATATAAGTACCCCTTATAATATTTCTACAGAAGCACAAAAGACGCCTATATATTATAACGAGGTAATTTATGGATATCAACTATGAACTGTATAAAGTTTTTTACTATGTAGCATCATCTCTTAGTTTTTCCGAAGCAAGTAAGAAACTCTACATCTCCCAATCGGCTGTCAGCCAGTCGATTAAGACATTAGAAAAGAAACTTGGTCAGTCTCTTTTCATTCGCAGTACCAAAAAAGTACAACTAACACCAGCCGGCAGTTTACTTCTAAAACACATCGAGCCGGCAATGAACCTGATTTCCCGCGGTGAAAGCCAGCTTTTGGATTCCAGCACATTGGGATTGGGGCAGCTACATATCGGAGCCAGTGACACCATCTGTCGCTATTTTTTGGTACCATATCTAAAGGAATTTCATAAAAAATTCCCTAATGTACCAATTAAGGTTACCAATGCTACCTCCATTCAGTGTGTAGAATTATTAGACCAGCGAAAAGTAGATTTGATCGTAACCAATTTTCCAAACAAACATTTAAACCACGAACACATCCAGAAAACCATTGCAAGTTTTCACGATGTTTTCGTTGCAAATCCCGATTACTTTGACTTCGATGAAAATGAAATTACATTTGAAGAACTCAAAGCAAACCCACTTATGATGCTGAGTCGTCAAAGTACTACCAGTGAGTTTTTACATAACTTATTTATTCAACACCAATTAGAACTCGTACCGGATATTGAGCTAAACAGCAATGACCTGTTGATCGATCTCGCCCGCATCGGTTTGGGCGTTGCATTTGTACCCGATTATTGCTTAGACGAAAATGATAAAGATTTAGTTGTTATCCAGACAAAAGAAAAGCTGCCAATCCGTCAGATGGTAGCTTCGGTGAATACTGCATTTCCTATTTCCGCTTCCACAGAAGAATTTTTAAAACTTCTGCCAGAAGTATAGGCGATATTTTAAGAACACCCATTTTTATCCTATTTTTCGCTTAAAAAACATCTATTTGGGCGTATATGAAAATTTTATCAAATTATACCCACGATTTTAACAAAATCGTGGGTATTTTTGAACCATTTTTCTGTATACACCCAAACATAAGTTATATCCGTCCAAAATATATGAATTTCTTCACTAATTGGGGTATAAAACATTAAATTTTTTTATACACCCAAACTCCCAAAATTTCTCCAGCATTTCTTCCACATTCCCCGCATTACAGACTTTCCTGTCACTCCACTCCCTCGGATACAAATACTGATAATCCGACTGCAGAAATCTGTCATCCAGCAGCAATATCACACCCCTGTCCTCCGTCGTCCGAATCACACGTCCTGCTGCCTGCAGCACCTTATTTAATCCCGGATAACGAAATGCATAATCAAATCCATTCCCAGAACGGCTATCGTAATGATTCTTTAAAATCTTACGTTCATTGCTGATTTGCGGAAGTCCTGTTCCAACCACAACCGCACCAATCAGCTTATCATTGGTCAAATCAATTCCCTCACTGAAAATACCACCCATCACACAAAAAGCCACAAACGAAGTCTCATATTCTCTCTCAAAAGCAGACAGAAACTCCTCCCTCGCCAGCTCGTTCATCCCGATTTCCTGTACCACCGACTCTGCTCTGCCACCATCCAGTTCCAAAAACACCTCATGTACCTGCTGCATCAGCTTATACGATGGAAAAAACACCATATAATTGCCCTTTTTACAATGAATCGTTTTCACAATATACTCCGCCATCCGCCGAAACTCTTTCTCATTTCTACGCGTGTACTTCGTACTCACATCATTTCCAAACAACAGCAGACGCTGCGAAGACGCAAACGTACTCTCCGCATAAATCGCATAATTTTCCTTATCCGTACTCAGCAAATCCTTATAATACTGAATCGGTAGCAACGTTGCTGAGAAAAAAACCGTAGAAACGCCTTTCTCTATCCTCTTTTGCAGATTCACGGAAGGGTCTACACAAAACTGCTTGAGCATGAAGCGGCCATCCTCCTGTATCTCGCAATACAGTTCATAGCCCTCATCTCCTGTACGTTCCTCCTCCACACGCAGATAATTCCGAATGTTAAAATAAAATTCCAGCACCTCTTTTCTGCCTGCAAAATCCATCGGCACCTGCAAAAACTCACCCAGCTCATCCGCCAAAGACATCAATGCAAAAGACAACGTACCTGCATGCTCCAACACACAATAAGTTTCACAGCCACGCTTCAATTCCAACAGAATCTTATTACAGCGTTCGCAATATCGCTCTATCTTCTTGCTGTGTGGCTTCAACAGCTTTTTCATCGCTAGAAAATCTTCTTTATATAAAGAAGCACTGTACATTTCCCTGCTGCGTTCCACCAGATTATGTGCCTCATCTACCAGAAAAATGTACTCACCCTTGACTCCCTCCTGAAAAAACCGCTTCAAATACACATTCGGATCATACACATAATTATAATCACAAATCACATTATCGACCCAGCTTGCCACATCCAGACTCAGCTCAAACGGACAAACCATATATTTCTTCGCCTGTTCCCAGATATCCTCTCTGGTAAACAAATCACTCTCCTGCAAAAGCGCAAACACCGCATCATTTACCCTGTCAAAATGTCCCTTTGCATACGGACAGTGCACCGGATTACACTCCATCTCGTCACACAAACACAATTTCTCCTTTGCCGTAAGCTGAATCGTCTTTGCTACATACCCTTTTTCATACAGCAACTGAAACGTCTCTTTCGCCACAGTTCCTGTAATCGTCTTTGCCGTCAAATAAAAAATACGATCTGCCAAGCCTTCTCCTACAGCCTTTACCGCAGGAAAAATCGTAGAAATTGTCTTTCCAACCCCCGTCGGTGCCTGAATAAACAGATTCTTGCCTCGGTTTATCGTACGATACACATCCCCCACCAGCTTCCTCTGTCCCTCGCGATACGCAAACGGAAACTCCAGACCCTTAATCGATACCTGCCGTTTCCGCTTCCATTCCACCTCAAAATCTGCCCACTTTTTATAATCTTCCATCAATTTTTCAAACCACTCGGTTAATTCCCCAAACGAAAACTCCTGTTGAAAATATTTGATGGTTTCAATATCCAGATTCACATAAGTCATCTGCACCGCAATCTTATCCAACTGATTTTGCAAAGCAAAGATGTACGCATAGCACATCGCCTGTGCCTGATGCACATAAACCGGATGCTCCAATCGATCCAAATTCATGTAAACACCCTTAATTTCATCAATCACCACAAGTTCTTCATCATTTACAAAGATACCATCCGCACGGCCATCAATCGTCAGCTCATACAAATCCGTTTCCACCAAATACTTTAAGGGCACTTCCGCACGATACGTAGCACCCTTAGATTTTTGAATCTTGCGATGGATTTTTGAACCTTGTAACATTGCCTCCGGATTCGGCAATTGTCCACGGCGATTATCAATATCTCCCTCACGGAAAATAAATTCCACAAGATTACGAACCGAAATATGCAGTTTTGTTTTTTCCATCTGTTCTTTCATTCTAAAATCCCATTGACCGCAAAGCTTTTTCAGATAATTTCTTCAATCTTACTTCAAAGTCACTTCAAAGTCAACTTCAAAGTCATGACATCACAGTCCCCTTTTTTCGACTGCAATGTCATTTTATCATGTCCTATATTATTTTTGTGTATTCTTACGCGGTGTACACACACCCATTTCCATCTCATACACCTTATCGCAGAGCACCTCAATATCTTCTGCCGCATGCGACGCCAGAAGAATCGTTTTGCCCTCCACCTTTAATTTCAAAAGGAGCTCTCGCATCTCCTTCACTCCATTCTTATCCAATCCATTAAATGGCTCATCCAAAATCAGAATTTTCGGATTCTCCATAATCGCCTGCGCAATGCCGAGACGCTGACGCATACCCATCGAGTATTTTCCGACCTTTTTCTTACTCTCCGGGTCAAGCCCTACAAGGCGAATAAACGCTCGGATTTCCTCATCCGTAATTTTATTCCGAAGCCCTGCCAGAAATTTAAGATTCTTAAACGCATCATAATTAGTCAGAAATCCCGGTGTCTCAATAATCGCCCCCAGTTCTTCCGCCATATCCACGTCTTCGCCAATTACTTTTCCAAGCACCTCCACACTGCCGTTGGTCAACTGTGTAAATCCACAGATACTTTTAAACAGCACCGTCTTTCCACTGCCGTTCTGACCTACAAACCCATAGATAACACCACTTTCCAATTCCAATGACACATGCTTTAATACCGTCTGGTCGCCATATTTCTTAACCGCATCTTTTACCTTTATCGTAACCATTACATCTCCTCCTGACACTCGATACTATAGGTTTTTGATTTTCTCATAATCAGCACAATAAACACCACAATACCGATACACAGCACGGTCACTGCATAGGCAAACGGCACACCGCCTGTTTCCCGTTTAAAAACATCAATATTTGTCCATGCCATAGGGATTAGGTACACTGCCAATCTGGAAACAATCAAATTCACCATATTCAATATCACCCCCATCAGTACCATTGTAAGTGCAATTCCTATTCCAATGACTTTACTTTGAAATAAATTAAAATAGAAAACTAACAGTCCTAAAAATATAGCAAAAAGCACACACACAACATATTGAACCAAACATGCCTCAATAGGGGAATACGACATCAAAATACTTCGTTTTATGTACATACCATATACATCATCCATGGAAAGAATATTCATCATATCCTCCCACTCTGTGGAAAATCCTACATATGGAACAAATTCCAGCACTCCTACCACATATATCAACAAAAAATAGAAACAGGATGCAATCATAATATATAAAATCTTTCCTATAAACCAATTCTTCTTCCCTGTACGTAATATCACATCCATCTGCTGGCTATCTATAAATGGTGCATCACAGAACAACAGAAGCAAACCAAAATAATAAAACAATGCATGAATACCTTCCATTTGGAACGCAAAATACCAACAACTGATACTAAGCCCATTTGCAATACACATTCTCCGTAAATCCTCAATACGAACCCATGCAAACAAACATACCAAAAACAAAATTGCCAGTATACGTGCATCACCAGACCACTTTCGAATAGATTCACGACATACTTTAAGAGAAGTCACCCATCCATTTTGTTTACCCATGCTCCAGCCTCCTCGCGATACGTTTCTTTGCCATCTTGTGCATAATCACTAGGACACAAACTGTATACAATACAGAAAACACAAAATCACTGCCTTCAACAAGTCCAGCAAAATATCGATCTGTAAAGTAAAACGCAGAAGGTATAAAAGGCAGAAAAACAGAAACATAATACTCGATGATTAAAATCGCATAGTACATCAAAAGTGGTACTGTCATAGCGATATAATAATTGGGCACATAGATACTTACCAGAAAGCCAATCGCAGAGAGCATCCCACATCGCAAACTGGAAACCAGCAAAAACCATGCCAAATATGTCATATCCTCTCCAACAAACGAGAGTTTTCCATTCGCAAGAAACTGATGTACCACAATCGCACTGATATAAATACTACTTCCTACCATGACTGTACAAAAACCACCCATTACAGAAGTTATCAATTTACTGGCTACATATTTGCTACTACCAATTCTCTGTATCTCAAACACAAAATATCCGTATTTCTCCTCTGCACAGTAAAGAAAACTTCCCCCTACAATACTTAGCAGAAAAGACACCAGTATAATTTCACTTCCATCTGCCACACTTTTAAAAGACGAAACAACCCCAATATTACCAGCACTCAATGTTGCAATATACATAAAAATATAGATTATCCCCAAGCCCATCATACATATATATATCTGAGAACTACTAAATATCTTTTTTAAATCATTACACACTATCCTTACCATGCCATTTCTTCTCCAGTTACTGCATCATAGATATCCCACTCCTGAATTGGATAACCTGTTTCTTTCATTTTCTCTGTTTGTACACACCATACCGGCTTCGTAACAAAGCGAAACGCTTCATCCGTATAGATTGGAAGATAATACAATCCGACATTTACAACCTTTGTATCTACACCTTCACGCATTTGGATATGCTTCTCTATAAATTCTCCAAAAGATAAAATTTTTACAGTCTCTGCTTCTCCCTCGATATCATAAGGATTCATGAAATTCAAACCTTCTATCCCATCCTTCGATACAGTAACCACACAATAATTCTCTACTCCCCATGTCGCACCAGTTACATTTCGTGAAGGCTGTCCAAAAGCAAATGGAATACCTTCATATCCTTGTTGTAATACAATTACAGCCCCTTCATCGTCATCCGTTACATTCCATTCTTGTGTGATATATCCCATATCTTTCTCATGATCCACTACTTCCTTCAAACGCTCCAAAGTATAGGCATATAAAATATATTCCTCCATAAACTCTACTTCAAATATGGACTCGACATTTTCTTTTATTTCCAGCAATTTCTTCTGAGTGATAATTTCTTTATCTGCTACCTCTTTAGCCATTCCATAATCCAGCCAGCCATTATTTTGTCGGGCAAACATACTATGCAAATTCCATGTATCATAATTATCAGAGAACTCCGTAACCATTAAAGCATATGTACTACGCACCTGTGCCCATGAGAAATTATCTTCTCCAAACTCAGCATCTGCCATGTACATCTCTTCTTCCTCTTCTAAAAGCTTCCCACATTCCATCTGCACAATTTCTGAATACTCTGTAACACCGCAATATGCCAGCCAATTCTCCAATACAGTCCTTACATCCTCAAATACATGTCTTGTCAAATAGACATTTCGTACCTGATAATCCTCCAGTATCTCCGAAACCATAATATCCGCATCGATACAATAACTATCTGACACTTTTATCTCTATATGTTCCTCTATTTCTTTCGGAGACATAGACTTCCATTCTATCAATGTTTCTTCCCATGTATCTCCAGTTGTATCCTCTTTCCTCATTGGATTACAGCCTGAAAAAATCAATGTAATAATAACCATTAGACTTACCAGCCTTAGTATTTTTTTCCGCATAGAATAACCTCTCTGTTTGTATATAAGAATAAAAACCCGGGAATCAAAATCTGCCTACTACAGTTTCATTATCAGAAGTAGTATAATAATACATATTTTTCGTATTTGGACCTGAAATTTTTATCCCACTACACTTTGCTTGATACAGACTGTCTACTGCATTATACTCCATAACCGTATCTAAAGCGGTTTGCTCAATGAGTGCATAATTTGTAGTAGTTGTCTTTGATATGAAATCTGTATATGCAGCTTGTGCTGGACCCATACTAAAATCGTAATAATCACTATTTGCTCCGAATACTGCTGTTGTATAATATCGGAATCTTTTTTCTTCAGGTAGTTCTGTCGTCAGCAACAACAACGCTTCACACTTACGATATGCTTCTACCGCATTTACTTTTCCCATTGCATACAATGCAACTATTTTCTCACGCTCCACATATTGAATATTCACAGGAATTGTCATATCTAACATATCCTCTAGTTTTTCCAACCAATACAAACTGTTTTCTCTCAACCCTCTATTTGTACATTTTCGCACTTTTTGATATATTCGATATGCAGCTAGACTACTAAATACAATTTCTCCTCGATAATAACACCACGGAATATCCAGTTTCTCTGCAAACTTATACATCGATGTTTTCACAGGTGCGTGCTTCCCTGTTTCGATCCGTGAATAGGTTTCTGGCTCACAAATATCCTCACAGATTTTCTGCTGTGTCCATCCTCTTGCTGTTCGTTCGCTACATAAGTATTCGCTAATTAAAAACAGCATTTCTCTACGACCAGCCAAAATTTCTGGATGACATCCAATATCCATCTGTGCATATTGAAAAATTTCACAGAAATTCTCATACTGCTTTCGATAGAAAACCAGTTTTTCATACAAAACAACTTGATCACTTTTCTTGATTTTCTTCGCTTTTACCCCATAGTATAAATATAGCAGTAAGATATGTATCTCTGCTTCCCCTAGACAGAGTTTATCCCACGGTTTTGTAAATACATCTGGCATGGTTTGTCCGATTGCTTTTTCCAGTAACTCTGTCGCATATGTATAATTCTGCTTCTTCTCTGCTACCAAAATTGCTTTCAGCTTATCGTAATACTGATGCTGAATTTTCTCATTATACTTTTTTTGAATGGCAATCTTTTTATTTGCTAATAATCCTTCTAGTTTGTCCCACTCCTGCTTCTCCACAGCTTGAAGCGTATCCTCTTTCCAAAGAAAATATTCATATTCCTCATCCGTCACCATAAATGAAAATTCATCTGCCTCGATTCCAATGCGGTCAAACATACGTTGCATCAGCAAATTATCTAATTTTTGTTTTCCCTTCTCAAAATACGAAAGACTTGTATCACTACACAATCCTCGTGCTAATACCTCTCTCCCTATTTTCTTTTCTTTTCGTATCTCTTTTACCAAATTTCCAATCTGTTTATTTGTCATAACTTCCTCAACAACGTATCTGTCATTTTAATTTTGACTTTTATTATAATCCTTCCACTCTGTAAAAAACCATGACATCAGAGTTAGGATTTTAAATTTATAAGTGGATTTTTCTATAAATGCATAAAGAAGTTGTCATTTCTGACAACTTCTTACTTTTAGAACACCGGCACTACCGCACCTGCATATTCTCCTTCGATATATGTTTTTACCGCATCTGATTTTAAGGCATTGATTAACACCTGAATCTTTTCGCTGTTTTCATTCCCCGCTTTTACCACAACAATATTTGCATAGGTTTCTGCTGCAACCGATGTACTTTCTTCTAATGCAATCGCATCTGCAATTTTCAAACCGCCGGAGATTGCATAATTTCCATTAATAACAGCCGCATCCAAATCCTGTAAAGAAAGTGGAAGCTGTGCTGCTTCGATTTCTTTGATTTCAAGATTCAATGGATTACTTTCAATATCGTAAATGGTCGCATTCACACCTATACCTTCTTTTAAAGTAATCAGTCCATTTGCTTCTAATAAAAGCAATGCTCTTGCTTCATTTGTTGCATCATTTGGAACACCAATGAGTGCACCTTCTTTGATATCTGCCACATTTTTTATCTTTGCAGAGTAAATACCAAGTGGTTCAAAATGAATCGCAGCTACAGAAACAAGTTCTGTTCCATTATTTACATTAAAATTATCCAAGTATGGCTTATGCTGGAAGAAGTTTGCATCCAATTCTCCCTGATTTACTGCTGTATTTGGAATCACATAGTCATTGAACTCAACGATTTCCAATGTGTACCCCTGTGCCTCTACTTCTGCTTTTACCTGTTCCAAAATCTCTGCATGTGGAGATGGAGATGCACCGACTTTTATTACTTTATCCTCTGCTCCGTTTCCACCACATCCGATGAGTGTTACTGCACTAAGAACTGCAGCCAATCCCAAACTAATTTTTTTCAATATATTTTTTTTCATCCCATATACCTTCTTTCTCAATTTAAATTCTCACTTACGTTTCTTCATAATTACAATTCGAAAACCCATGAATATTCTACTACTTTAAGAGATTATTTACAACCTCTTAACGTCTTCTTTTATCCGTCTTATGTGCAATCCGCATACCGGTTTCCTGGAAGACCTGCACCACGATAACCAAAAGAATAACCGTAATAAACATAATATCTGTCTGATATTTGTAATATCCATAGTTGATAGCAATCGCTCCAAGTCCACCGCCGCCAACAAAACCTGCCATCGCAGAATATCCCAAAATCGTCGTAACTGCAATCGTACTTCCCACGATAAGAGATGGCTTCGCTTCCGGAATTAATACCTTTGTAATAATCTGCCAATTATTCGATCCCATAGATAACGCAGCTTCAATCACACCTCTATTTACCTCCTTCAAGGAAGACTCTACCATACGTGCAATAAAAGGTGTCGCTGCCACAACAAGCGGCACGATGGTTGCAGTCGCACCAATACTCGTTCCCACCACAAATCTTGTAAACGGGATAATTGCTACCAGCAAAATAATAAATGGAACGGAACGCAGCATATTTACAATAGTTCCAAACTGTGTATTGACTATCTTATTTTCCGCAATTCCACCTTTATCCGTTATAAAAAGAATGACACCAAGCGGAACACCAAACAAATAGGACAAAGCTGTCGAAACCAATGTCATATACAAACTCTCTATCGTCCCATCCACCATAAGACTAATTAACTGACTTATTTCCATAATTTTAATACCTCTCGTTATTTTCCTCTACATAATTTCTTCATATGCATCACCAAAACATTCTGCAATCTGTCATGTTTCATCTTGCAAATCGATAAAACTCCCACTTTGTCGTGCAAAGCACGGACATAGTAATTCTAATTAATAATCAATCTCAGTCACATGCACATGGATTTCATTCAAATAGTTCTTTACACGCGCCACTTTCATCTCATCTTCCGGAATCGCAATCAGCATCTGTCCATATGCTTTTCCATCCACATCTTCCGTACTTGCTCCAAGGATATTCACCTTCGCCTGACACTCCAACACAAGATTTGCAATCACAGGCTCATTCGAAGACTGCCCATCAAACGACAAACGGAATACTCTTTGATTTTCCGCAGTCTCAAATCCCTCTTTTTGTGGGAAAAGAAGACTCTGTGTAATCTTTGACTTTGGATTTAAGAAAATATCTTTCACATCACCAGCCTCTACTACTTCACCATAATGAACCACTGCAACTTTATCACAAATCTGTTCCACAACTTTCATTTCATGTGTAATAACAATAATGGTAACTCCCAGCTTTTCATTGATATCTTTCAGCAAATCCAATATCGCTCTTGTCGTTCCCGGATCCAACGCACTCGTTGCCTCATCACAAAGCAGCACATCCGGATCCGTCGCCAATGCTCTCGCAATCGCAACTCTCTGCTTCTGTCCTCCCGACAACTGAGCCGGAAAACTATGTATTCTATCTTCCAGACCAACCATCTTTAAAAGTTCTGCCGCTTTTTCCCTTGCTTCTTTCTTACCTACACCGGAAATCTCCAATGGATAACAAACATTTCCCAAAGCATCTCTCTGCTCCAACAAATTAAACTGCTGGAAAATCATACTGATTTTTCGACGCATATGGCGAAGCTCCTTTATCGGAAGTTTTGTCAGATTTACCCCATCAAAATACACATTTCCAGAGGTTGGTCTTTCGAGCAAATTCATACAACGTACCAAAGTAGACTTTCCTGCTCCCGAAGAACCAATCACTCCAAAGATACAACCTTTTTCAATATCTAAATCTATCTCGCACAACGCATGCACTTCGCCTGCCGTCGTATCAAAAGTCTTACTTACTTTCTCAAAACGAATCATATTTCCTCCTATAGCATATGAATTTCTTTAAAAAATTCGTATTTCCCATTGCCTAAAACCAATGCGATTGCTGTAGCTAATGTTTTCATCTTTAATACCCAAATTGTATTATATCCATCCTCTTTCCTCTTGGCTAATATATTCTTTTTATGATTGGTTATAAATAAAACTTATAACGACCATTGACTTTAAAAATATAATTTATTATACTATTTCTTGAAAATTTAGCAAATAGACAGATATTTTTTATAAACTGTACACATCTTTAACACAAGTGTCTTTTATCACTAAAAAATTTCCTCACTATACATTTATAAGACCAGAAAGGACTTCACATGACACTCCAGCAATTACAACAAGTCATTACCATTGCAGACTCCGGCTCCATGAACGAAGCCGCAAAAAAATTATTTGTTTCCCAGCCAAATCTCTCCGCCGTGGTAAAAGAACTAGAATCCGAAACCGGCATCTCTATCTTTATTCGCTCCAACCGCGGCATCACTACCACACCCGAAGGTGAAGAATTTATCGGCTATGCCCGCCAGATTGTAGAACAATACCAGCTTTTAGAAAATCGCTACCTCGCCACCGAATCCAAAAAGAAATTCTCCGTCTCCATGTTGCATTATTCGTTCGCCGTAAAAGCCTTTGTAGAACTTATCAAAAAAATCGGTATGGATGAATATGAATTTGCAGTACACGAAACCAAAACTTCCGAGGTTATCGAAAACGTAAAAAATATGAAAAGTGAATTGGGAATCCTTTATTTAAGTGATTTCAACGAACCGATTCTAACCAAATTCTTTAAAGAATATGGTCTTGTATTCGAACCGCTTTACCTCTGCGATACCTACGTATATCTATGGAAAGAACACCCTTTAGCAAACAGCACATTGCTATCCATCAAAGACCTGGCCGAATATCCTTGTATCGCATTTGACCAAGGCAAAAACAACTCGTTCCATTTTGCCGAAGAAAACCATAGTACACTCGACTACCGAAAAATGATTAAAATCGATGACCGTGCCACCGTTTTAAATCTCATGGTTGGCTTAAATGCCTACACCCTCTGCTCCGGCATCATCTGTGAAGAATTAAACGGCTCCGACTATGTTGCCATCCCGCTAAAAGAATCCGAGCAGATGCGCATCGGCTATATCAAACACAAAGGCACAAAACTCAGTCATATGGGCGAGCTCTACCTCGACGAACTCCGCAAATATCTCAGTGAGTAGCCTTTTATCCGTTTAATCTTGAAAGTCAATGAAACTCCCACTTCTATATATTTGGCGATAAAAAATTACGCCGAATATATAGAACTCTCCGAGGGATGCACACACGCACGAATAGAAGGATGTCACTTCGTGACCGTGCGTAGTGCCGACGGTAATTTCCAATCACCGCCTATATATCATTCAAAATAAAAAGGGACTATCCAAAATGAAACTGTCCTGCCACAACATACCCTTGATTTTTAAAAATCATCGTAATTATTCCGTACCTGAATCATGTTCTCACGCTCAAAACAGCAAGTGTCTTGAGCTGTACTGAATAGTTACAAATCATCTTGTATATCGTACAAAATCTCATTTTAAAATAATCCCATTATTTCAATTACAATGCATACAATCCTGTAAATTTCTCTGTCAAATACTGAATATAATAATCCGGATTAAACTCTTCTCCCATCGTATCATTTTCCAGAGTCACCCCCAAATACTCCTCATATTTCTGATTCCAAATCGCTGATAGTTCCATAACATTCACATCTCCGCCGAAAATCATCTTTTCAATTTCATAACGAATCATGACATGGAATGAATATGTCAGTTCATCCGCTTCCGTACGAATCCTCCTAACTCGTTAAATCCGTTAAAATTTTTGTAATGGTAATATCTAAACGCTCAATCAAATCAATCGTTGCTCCACCATCCAAACGCACCATAGGTCTGCTTAACATCGAACGATTATTTCTTACAACAAGCGCTTTCTGCCCTGTTGACAATTCCACCTGCACACCCAATGGATATGGTGCTACGTATTCCATAAATGTAGCCACTAACTTTTTATCAAACATTCTCTCCGCATGTGCCATCAAATATTCCATCGCATCCGCTGGATTCATCGCATCTTTATAGACACGTTTGGTAACAAGTGCATCATACACATCCGCAATATGAATAATTTTTGCAAATAAATGAATCTTTTCTGAAGTAAGTCCTCTCGGATATCCACTACCATCTTCATTTTCATGATGTGAAAGGATTGCATTCCTTGCAACCGAAGACACTTCATAATTATCACGCAGCATATTATAGCCATAACGTGGATGATTTTTTACTTCTGCAAACTCTTCTTCTGTCAATCTGCCTGGTTTATTAATAATTTCAATCGGCACACAAGTTTTTCCAACATCATGTAATAATGCTGCCTGTGATAACTTACGCAGCTCATCATCACTAAGTCCGCATGCAACCCCCAACACAACCGATAAAATATCTACATTCACACTATGCGTATATGTATAATTATCATAGGAAGAAAGATTGACCGTTTCTACAATCATGGACTCACTTTCACGTATTTCCTCTACGATATTGTTTGCAATAAAAATACAATCATCAATATTCAATCGCTTCAAACTTTTAATCGCTTTCAAACGTGTCTGTTCCGAAACAATTGGTGTATGATCCGTAATTTCATCATCTTCAAATACATACAATCCCATAATTTCCATCTGTTGAATACGATTGATATAATTCTGTGTTAATTTTCGGTTCGCCTTTAAAAGTACTTTTTCATTATTATCATATAAGGTATATACAAGTACCATATCTTTTTCCAAATGCTCTGTTCTTACGTATCTCATGAAATCTCCTCAACCTTTTCCTATAAAGTAAAAAAGACCTTGAACACTCAAGGCCTTAAACAGGGGTGGTAGGAATCGAACCCACCTCTGGAGTT
>CAYVGA010000033.1:0-19200 GCA_964449855.1 uncultured Lachnobacterium sp. | reverse complement strand
ACTATGGTGTAAAAGAAGCGGTATTCCCATTCAACATGTTCCAGGAAGTTGACCCGGTACTTGGACCTGAAATGCGTTCTACGGGTGAAGTATTAGGTTTATCTCCATCCTATGGAGAAGCTTTCTTCAAAGCACAGGAAGCTACACAGTCTAAACTTCCAACAGAAGGAACCGTTCTTATCTCTGTTAACAACAAAGACAAAGCAGAGGTTGTAGATGTTGCAAAAGCATTCCATGAAGTTGGCTTTGATATTGTAGCTACAGGAAATACACATAAACTTATTTCTGAAGCAGGCATTCCTGCTAAGAAAATTAAGAAAGTGAGTGAGGGTGGTCGTCCAAACACATTGGATGCCATCACAAATGGCGACTTCCAGTTGATTATTAACTCACCAGCCGGAAAAGAAGCTATTGCTGATGATAGTTACTTACGTAAAGCTGCTATCAAAGGAAAGATTCCTTATATGACAACTATGGCTGCTGCAAAAGCAACCGCAGAAGGAATTCGTCATATCAAAGAACATGGAAGCTCTGAAGTAAAATCTTTACAGGATCTCCACAGCGAAATCCACGATAAATAAGAATTTCTGAAACATCTGCCACAGTCTGATTTGCGGCAGATGTTTTCATCTTGGAAGGAATTTCCTCCTAAGATAAAACATCCGGTGGATGGCAGAGAGGCACAGAAGAATTTGTCGTACAAAGCACGACTCGCCTCTCACCCAAGTCCGCCGAGGTGGACTTGAATTTAAGACAAAGCACTTGCATGGAGGCACTTTATTTTGAGAAAACTTACCAACCGAAAAAAAACTTATGCCATACTTGCAGTCTGTACCTGCATTTTGGCAGCCGTATTAATTTTTTGCTTTCAGAAAGACTCGTTAAAGCTTTCTATCGAAGATGGCGAGACAATTACATTAGAATATGGTATTGATTCCATACCACCTGTTACCGCACTTTATTGGGACTCTGTTTTTGACCGTGAAGGCTCTATAGTACCTGTTACCAGCATAGGCGATATCGATGAAACAGCGCCCGGTACTTATACTGTTACCTACTCTGCTTCCTTTGAGAAACATGAAGTAAGTGCAACACGCACTATTGTTATTCAGGACACCACTGCTCCTGAATTGACTCTAACCGGTGGTGATATCGGCTACTATAGCCCCGGATATACTTATACAGAAACCGGATTCACAGCTATGGACAATTACGATGGTGATCTTACAGACAAGGTTATTACAACCCAAAATAACGATAGCATCACTTATACCATCACAGATAGTTTTGGAAATACCGCTACTGCGACACGTCGCTTAGAATGTAAGGATGTCGTTCCTCCTGTAATTACATTGTCAGGAGAAAACAGACTTGAAATTACACATGGCAGTACTTTTACAGATCCCGGAGCAAGCGCGTCCGATGATGTAGATGGCGATCTGACTGCTTCCATTACAGTTACCGGTCATATTGATACCTATACATATGGTGAACAGACCCTCACTTATACCGTAGAGGATTCTAGCGGCAACCGCCGTGAACTTTCACGTCATGTCGTAGTTACCGAATTAACACCGCCGGAACTTACTTTATCCGGCAGCGACCGTATCTTTTTAAAACTGGGTGAAACTTATACCGAACCTGGATATTCCGCAGTTGACAATGCAGATGGTAATATTTCTGCAGGTGTTGTTGTAGCAGGAAGTGTTGATACCAATACCGTTGGAGCATACACGGTTACATATACCTCTACCGACTCCTCCAACAACTCTGTTTCCAAAACACGAACCATTTTTGTATATGCACCTCAAGGCAGTGCAGAAGTAGATCCAAATGGTAAAGTAGTTTATCTCTCCTTTGACGATGGTCCTGGACCATACACACAGCAATTATTGGATATTTTAGATAAATACAATGTAAAGGTTACTTTCTTTGTGACAAACCAGTTTCCGGATTACCAGAACATGATTGGGGAAGCACATCGACGTGGACATACGATTGCCATGCATACATACAGCCATGATTTTGACCGCTTATATGCAGATGAGACTGCTTATTACAATGACTTAAACCAAATCAAAGCTATTTGTGAATCCCAGACCGGTGTATCCCCTACGATTATCCGTTTTCCCGGCGGTACATCCAATACAACCAGTAAAAAATACTGTCCGGGCATCATGACTGCTCTTACACAAAGTGTACCGGCAAATGGATATCAATACTGTGACTGGAATGTAGACAGTATGGATGCAGGCGGAGCCCAGAGTGCTTCTACTGTTGCAAACAATGTTATCTCCGGAATTGCAAAATACCAGAATTCCTTTGTATTACAGCATGATACTAAAAAATACAGTGTAGAAGCTGTCGAAGAAATCATCTGCTGGGGACTGGCAAATGGCTATACCTTTATGCCTATGGATGCAAACTCACCAATGGTTCACCATCCGGTAAATAACTAAATAAAAAGTTCAAAGAATGTTAACATTTTGTTCTTAAACAACTTGTTGACATTCTTTTTTTGCTATGATAATCTGACTCGGGTTAGTATTTCAAACCACATTTATACTGTCAAAATCATACATATTTTGACTTGTTTCGAACAACAAGGTTTTTCTATAAGGGAGGAAAAAATGATTCGAATTTTATTAGACTCATCCGCAGATTTTTCTGCACAGGAAGCAAAAGAACGTAACTTTGAACTTGTTCCTATTAATATTACTTTAAACGGTAAAAATTACTTAGATGGCATTGACATCACAAAAGATGAATTCTATGAATTATTAACATCTACTGACGAATTTCCAAAAACAGCCCAGCCTTCTCCACAGGATTATCTGGATATTTTTGAGGACGCAAAGGAAAAAGGAGATTCTATTGTTTACCTTTCTCTTTCATCTGCACTCAGCGGTACTTTCCAGAGTGCTACACTTGCAAAGAATATGGTAGAATACGATGAAATCTATCTTGTGGACACCCTTTCTGCTACACGTGCAATCCGCATTATGGCAGAATATGCCTGCAAACTTCGCGACGAAGGAAAGGATGCTGCATCTATCGCTGCAGAATTAGAAAATTTCAAATCACGTGTTGTAATCCTGGCTGCCATCGATACTTTAGAATATCTCTCCAAAGGCGGACGTTTAAGCAAAGCTGCTGCTGCTGTAGGTGAACTTGCAAACTTAAAACCAATTATTACTGTAACCAAAGAAGGTACTATGGCTGTTCCTGCAAAAGCATTGGGACGTAACAAAGCAATCTCTACTCTTACAAAAATGATTACGGAAAAAGACATTGATACTTCTTTCCCAATCTATTCATTATATGCAGTTGGAGAAGAAAATACAGAAAAATTAGAACAGAAATTAGGTAAAGAAGGCGTTCGTGTTACAAAACGTCTCCAGATTGGACCTACCATTGGCTGCCATATTGGACCTGGAGCTTGTGGGGTAATCTTTGTAACCAAATAAATACAATTTAGACCTGAAAAGAGTTATCTAAATTCTACGAAAAAGAACACCCTCTGTATGCTCTGGGAATCGTACTCAGACATTAGATTTTCTAAATACTTTGACTAAAAACACTATAAGCATGACGTAACCGACATTGATTCGCCATCCTTGGCTCAGCAATGTCTTTCGCTGACATCGTGTCAGCGAATTACTGAGTTTTGACAAAGTATTAAGAAAATCTACATGTCCTCGTAATGATTCCCAGAGCATACAGAGGGTGTTCTTTTCCTTAGATTTTGACAAAACTTTTCTGGTGCTAACTTTTCTAAGCTATATCGTAATTACACCTTCAGTTTCATGTCTCCGGTCTTAATCCATCCTTTTTTACGCATAAATTCGGAAATTCTCCAGGATAATACTGCCGGCAATACGAAATGCAGCAAAAGGATACTAAATAATACAAATCCCGCGTCTTTGCCTTCTGCTGTCATGGTCTGAAATGTGGTAATCTGTCCGACAAGACCGGCTGTTCCCATTCCGGAGCCTGTGGAATTGTTTGTCATATGAAATATCATTGTGGAAACAGGTCCCAAAATGGCACTGGTAATGATGACCGGAAGCCAGATAATCGGTTTTCGCATAATATTGCCAATTTGAAGCATACTGGTTCCAAGTCCCTGTGCCAAAAGCCCATTTACTTTATTTTCACGATAGCTTGCGACTGCAAATCCTACCATATTTGCACAACAGCCGACTGTTGCTGCACCTGCTGCAAGGCCGGAAAGATTTAAAATAATTCCCAATGCTGCAGAACTGATTGGCAATGTCAGTACAATTCCCATCAGTACGGATACTAAAATTCCCATCAGAAACGGCTGCTGCTGTGTACTGATATTGATGATCTGTCCAATAAAAACCATTGCCTTAGAGATTGGCGGTCCAAATAAAAGACCTACTGCAGAGCCTGCTAAGATGCTTAAAAGCGGCGTAATAATAATATCCACCTTGGTCTTTCCTGATACCAGCCTGCCTATGTAAATGCCCGCCAAAGAGGCAATAAACGCGCCAAGAGGCTCGCCAGGTCCCACGTATACAATTGCTCCATTGACCAATACTTCTCCTGCTAAAATCTTGCTGGCAAAAGCCCCCATCATACCACAGGTTGCTGCCGACATAATCACCAGCGGACTTTCTTTAAACCGAACAGCAACTCCACATCCAATTCCAACGCCTGTGACACTTGCTGCAATTTTTCCAATTATAAAAAGCATGTCACCAATCGCACCCGAAATCAGCGTACCGATCTGCTGGATAATCGTTCCAATAATCAGCGTGGCAAATAAGCCTGTAGCCATACCACTAAGTCCATCAATAAAAATTTCATTTGCAAGTTTTTTGATTCGTTCCATATTCTTTTCCTCGCTTGTTTTATAGAATTATCGTAATTATTATATACCTATTTTTTCATTTGTCAAAAAAGACAAAAGACTTGAAACTAATTTATTTTTGGTAGATAATATACTTTACATAAATTTTTCAGCCGAAAGTATTTTCTTACGGCAGTTAATCTATACAAAAAGGAACTCGTTTATTATGCATACAAATACATCTTCCAAAAAGAAACCTGTTTTGATTTTCACAGGCATATGCATGCTCTTACTTCTGCTTGGTTTTCTTTTTTTAAAATCCCCACTATTTCGTGTGGAACATGTCACCAAAGAAACGCATTTGGAAATCGGAGAAGACCTTTCGGATAATCCTGACTTTTATTTAGATGGTGAAGACTGGTGTGTAGCCCTGTCCTATGTGGATACCTCCTCCGTAAAAAAGACAAAGGCAGGACGCTATCCGATTTACATTTATCACGGTTTACAAAAATACACTTGTTATGTAAATGTCACTGATACACTTGCCCCCGTCGTTTCCTGTGATGTAAAAAACAAAATTGTACGCCCCGGTGATACTGTATCCGTTCATACTTTAGGGCTTAATATTCAGGACCACAGCGACATCGACCATATCGCTTTTACCAAAATTTCTTCCAGCCACTTTTATACAGGGTTTCCGGAAGAACAAATGGCTCCCATGCAGGAAGCCTATCTCAAAGGACTTACCATATATGCGGAGGAATTTCAATTCTCCTATGGCGGCATCTATACTCTGACCATAGAGGTCGCAGATGAATTTTATAATACCAGTGAAATTACATTGCATCTGACTGTAGAAGAACCACCTGTAGTTACTGCACCAAACCATATTTATACCGCAGTAAACCAAAAGATAAATTTCTTGGATTACGCAGATGCTTGGGATTTTATTGACGAGGATTTTGATAAAGACGATCTTGTGATGGACACTTCCGAAGTAAACATCAGCAAAGCCGGTGACTATAAAGTATATTTTACAGCAACGGATAGCTTTGGATTATCTATTACCGCCTACTCCATTGTCCATGTGAGCACTCCAGAGGCCCTACAAGAGCTGATTAACACACAAGTGATACAAATCGACGATGCCATCATTATCGGCGCTCCAAACCCTTATGACATTGGTTATTATGAAGGTAAAACCCTTAACGATATTCAGGATATCATGCTGCCTACCATTGTTCATATCGAAAATGACAAGCTGGATACGTTTGGAAGCGGATTTATTATCGAAATCAATGAGGAATTTGTAACGATTGCTACCAATGAACATGTTGTTAACTCCGACATGATTGTAGATATTACCTTTTTTGACGCACAAACATGCACAGGTTCCGTAGTCGCTTCCAATGCTCGAGAAGATATTGCGTTTATCCGTATTCCAATTTCTGAAAAAGAAAGTACTTCTTCTCTCTTATCCGAATATGTCAAAAACTTACGTACTGTACATATCAATAAGTCCTATTGGGATAATCTGGAAAATGATGCAGATACCGCTTTCTGCTACAACTGCATTGATATCGATGGAAATGTGTGGATGAGTGTTGAGGGCTATATTTTAGAAAAAACAGCGACTCGTGATTGGAACGAATACAAAGATGTACAGGAAACCATCCTTTCTACCGAGCCGGTTGCCGGTTCCTCCGGTTCTGCACTCTATGATACACAGGGACGGCTCGTGGGCATGATACGAGGCTATACCAACTACGATTCCTATACGGAAACCGTAGCTGTACCATTAGACCGGATATTAAAGTATTTTGAAATGATTTTCAAATACAAAATTCAGTATCAATAATCTTATATACTTTTAAATTATGCTTCACATAAACGCTATAATTTAACGCAAACTAAATTCCCGGATTATGATGAGTATATACAGACCTCAGCAAACTGACATCTGAATATACCCATCACAATCCGGGAATTTTCTTACTTTTAATCTTTCATCAATGCCTTAATCGGATTGATGTATTTTGCCTGCTCTCGAATCATATCCAAATTCTGCTTCAGGTACAATTCCAGCATCTTGACTTCATCCTCTGTAAATCCGACATTTTTTTCAATCACACAGTCCGGCACAGAACCTTCTGCCTTACGCTTCCCATCCTCAAAAACAACATAAATATTCCTTCTTCCATCCTTTGGAACAATTCCTGAAATTGTCATTTTGAGCTCCTGCGATGCATTACTTCTTCTGCTCACATTCGAATAAAATGTTTTTATTTGATTTGAATTGTTAAAATACTCTCTCATATGCGTTAACCCAATCTATTATTCTGTAATGTAATCTGAATCATGTTCTTACGCTCAAAACAGCAGGTGTTTTGAGCTGTGCTGAATAGTTACTCAGTAATTACCATATTTGGCCATACTTTTTCAATCAAAGCATCTTCATAGTTTACATCCAAAAAAGTCTCGATGACATTTTCCGCCTGAATGCCCTCCTGCCTCTGTGTATATCTTACCATAGCCATCGCAGAAATCAAAGCATTACAAGTCATAAATACAATTAAAATCCAAGTAAGTACCTTTCCCTGCAACGCAGGAAGCTTTTCAATACCGGCACTCATCTTTGGATAAATCAATTTAATCCATACCACCGATAAAATTCCCCAGAAACCCATATATAACAGATTCGTTCTTCCACCGATATTAAACGGCATCCAGCTATAATCCCAAAATACCGTTCCGAGAAAAATTTCAGTAAACAAACTGCATCCATATTCATATACACCGCCTATCAATGCTCCAACCAAAAAGATATAGCGGTCCGGCTTTTCTGCAAACTTGGACAATACCACCGTCAATACAACAGCACCAATTCCCCATACGATACTAAACGGCCCATACAATACACTCGAACGGCTCATCCATTCTCCACCAACTGCCCGGCAATAAATTGTCTCGATAACATCTCCCAAAAGTGCCGACACCAGAAAGACCCATATTAATTTGTCAACACAAATTCCTTTTGCAAAAATATAGTTTTCTTCTGCTTTTGGTTCTTCTTCGATATTTGGATATGCTTTTTCCAAACGTCCCCAAATTTTTTCATAAATACTGCCATTTAAATTACTTTGATATTCCTGCTCTTTTTGTTGATATTCTCTTACATTTTTATTACCACGATTTCTATACATGATATAAAGTGTAAGCAGAAAATCTAAAATTATAACTCCGCCGATAATTCCACAAAAGATTTTTAAAACCATTTCTGGAAGAATATGTACTAACATGTAAACAAATGGATGTACAAGTTCCAGCAGTCCCAATAAACCAAACGAGAATAATACAACGACCAGCAGATTCATCCACTGTCCATTATACGGTGTAATATCCTCATATTTTAACAGCATACGTTTACAGATACGGCTCGTGGAAAACTCTGCCATGGACTGCACCGTTACAAACACAACAAATGCCGCTATCAATTTAAACAGCGAATGATTTGACAAATTTGGCCATAGGATAATCAACATATCCATCATGACACCATACATCATACAGAATGGCAAATTTACAAATCCTCGGTTACGAAATCGTCTGTCTTTGATTGCAATGATACTCACTTCTACTACCCATCCTAAAAAGGAATATAATATAAAGTATGTTACTAATTCCAAAAATGTGTATGTCATAATCCTCTACCTCCGAGAATATTATAACACCCTTGTATTTTTTCTTCGATTGTAGTACGCTACATTTAAGAAAAAATTTATAAATGAGGGGTTAATCATGAAAAAAACAGAGAAAAAAACGATGACGGATGTTGTTAAAAACATCACAAAAGAAAGCATCTACAAAATTATGAATACCATTACCCTTGCGGTATCTGGAATTTTTCTTGTAAAAAACGTACTTGGTGGTGCAATTGCCGGTAGCATTGCGATTGGTCTGTGTCTTGCCACCTACTGTATGGTTCTTTTTATTATGAAAAAAACAAACGTACCAACAGATACACGCAATTTGGTCGTATCTATAGCTTTACTGGTTGTTATATCTATTGTATCTATTTTTAGCGGAAGCTCTTTTAGTGATGACTTTATTTTATATTTTGCAGCCATGGGTATGTCCGGTTTATTCCTACGCCCACAGTATCCACAGATACAGCTTATCACAGCAGACTTTTTACTCGTCATCCAGTGTCTTTGTGCCCCACAAAAAATGGGCGAGACTTCGCAGTTTCTCATGTGCGTCGGCTTATTTAACTTAGCCGGTATTCTCTTTGTCTTCGTTGTTGCACGTGGCCGTTCTTTTATTATCGAAAGCCGTGCCCGCACCAAAGAAATGGAACATGTTATCGAACAGTTAGCCCTTATCAATTCCGAACTGAATAAAAACTTTGAAATGACGCAGGGACGTATCCATGATATCACCCACGCAAATCAACAAGTTGAAATCCACACCGGAGAACTTCTAGATGACTCTGCCAATATTACAAACAGTGTGGCAGATACCATCACAACCTGCGATAATGCGGTTGACAACGTTGAAATCTGCAAAGAACAGATTCGTGCTTTATTAGATAATATCCACCATTTTGAAGATGTACTCAAAGAAAATGAAAGCAATATCAATGCAATGTCGGCTAAAATTTTAAGCATCAAAGATTCTGCATATGCAACCAGCAAAGTATTCGATGGTATCCAACAGCAAATGGAAGAAATCGTAAAAGTAGTAGAACAATTAAAATCCATCGCATCCAGCACAAATATGCTTTCTTTGAATGCTTCCATTGAAGCAGCTCGTGCCGGTGCTGCCGGTGCAGGCTTTGCCGTTGTCGCTGGAAAAGTACAACAGCTTGCTATCGACAGTAATAAATGTTCTAATCTGGTAGAGCAGATTGTTGTAAACATGGAAACACAGGTCGAAAAGACCCGTAAACAAATGATAGAAAGTACCGAAAACGTGGATTCTTCCCTTGCCAGCATCGATTCACTTAATACAGGATTCCACCAATTACTCACCAGCTTTACAACCCTGTATGAAAACATTGCGGAACACGATACCAGTGTAGGAAATCTTTCCGAAAGTTTTGGTCATATCCACAATTGTGTTTCCGATATGGCAACCTATTCCGAAAAGAACCAGACTTCTATTTATGATATCGTCGACTCCATCAAAGTGTATGGAAGTAATATCGAACAAATGGGAAACGATACCGAAGTCATTCGACAGTTGGTACTTTCCATGGAAGAAGAGATTTCCAATAAGTAATGATTTAAAACAGAAAAAAGATATCAAAACTTTATGAACGTGGGATAACTTCTATTATATGAAGTTATCCCACGTTCGTACACTTTCTATAGAACTTTTCTGCATCTAAATGCATAATACATATATTCGTATTTATTTGGGCGTGCAACAGATTAATTACATGCGGTCGTGGAATGTTCTGCTAATTACTTCACGCTGCTGTGCTTTGGAAAGCTTGTTGAAGTTTACAGCATAACCGGAAACACGGATGGTAAGGTTTGGATAGCTTTCCGGATCCTCATAAGCTTTTTCCAATGTTTCACGATTCATTACATTTACGTTGATGTGATGTGCATTCTTCGCAAAGTATCCATCAAGAATTGCTACTAAGTTATCAATTCTTTCTTCGTCTGTTTTACCTAATGCATTCGGTGTAATAGAGAACGTGTTGGATACACCATCACGACAGTCATCATAACTAATTTTTGCTACAGAGCTTAACGATGCAATTGCACCGTTTTCTTCACGGTTGTGCATTGGGTTTGCACCTGGAGCGAATGCTTCACCTGCTTTACGTCCGTCCGGGGTAGCCGCTGTATTCTTTCCATACATTACGTTTGAAGTAATTGTTAAAACAGAAAGTGTGTGTTCTGCATTACGGTAAGTTGGAGTCTTGCGAAGCTCTGTAATTACTTTGTGTGTCATATCTTTGGCAATCAAGTCTACTCTGTCATCATCATTACCGAATTTAGGGAATTCTCCTGTTGTTTCAAATTCTGTGATAAATCCATTTTCGTCTTTGATTGGTTTTACATTTGCATACTTAATCGCACTGAGTGAGTCTGCTACTACCGAAAGGCCTGCTACACCAAATGCCATAAAACGATGCACCTGTGTGTCATGTAATGCCATCTGTGTTTTTTCGTATGCATATTTGTCATGCATATAATGAATAACATTCATGGTATTTACATAGAGGTTGGATAACCATTCTACATAAATGCTATAGCGTTCCATTACAGCTTCATAATCTAATGTTTCTACATCCATTACCGGCATCTGTGGTCCAATGTGAATCCTGCTGGAGATATCGTAACCACCGTTTAAAGCGATGAGCAAGAGTTTTGGCAAGTTGCAGCGTGCACCAAAAAACTGCATCTGTTTACCAATTTTCATCGCAGATACACAACAAGCAATTGCATAGTCATCTCCATAAATCGGACGCATTAAATCGTCGTTTTCATACTGAATAGAATCTGTATCTTTCGAAACTTTTGCACAGAATTTCTTAAATTCTTCCGGAAGCTGTGTTGACCAAAGTACAGTAAGATTTGGTTCTGGAGAAGAACCAAGTGTGTAAAGGGTATTTAAAATACGGAATGAACTCTTTGTAACCAAAGTTCTTCCATCTTCCCCCATACCGCCTACGGCTTCTGTAATCCACATTGGATCTCCACCGAAAAGTTCGTTATATTCCGGTGTACGAAGATGACGTGCCATACGAAGCTTGATAACAAAATCATCCATGAGCTCCTGTGCTGTTTCTTCTGTTAAAATACCATTTTCAATATCTCTTTGGATATAAATATCAAAGAATGTAGCTACACGGCCAAGTGACATTGCAGCACCGTTCTGTTCCTTAATGGATGCAAGGTATGCAAAATAGGTCCACTGAATCGCTTCACGTGCATTTTCTGCCGGATGACTAATATCATGACCATACATCATAGCCATTTCTTTCATGTATGTAAGGAAAGTAATCTGCTGGAAAATTTCTTCTGATAAACGAACTTCTTCAGCAGTGAAATTGCCTTTCCCTAATTCTTTTTTGTCTTTTTTCTTTTCTGCAATTAAAGCATCCACACCGTAAAGTGCCACACGACGGTAGTCACCAATAATACGGCCACGGCCATATGCATCTGGAAGACCTGTAATAACATGACATTTACGAGCATCACGCATTTCGTCCGTATATGCACGGAATACACCATCGTTGTGTGTAGTTCTGTAGTGGAATTCATCTTCAATCTTATCACTCAATCTATAACCATATGCCTGACATGCCTGACGTGCCATACGAATGCCACCAAATGGGTTTACACCTCTTTTTAATGGGCGGTTCGTCTGCAGACCTACGATAAGTTCATTTTCCCTATCAATATAGCCTGGTGCATATGCTGTCAGAGAAGATACCGTTGTCGTATCAATATCCAATACACCGCCATACTGTCTTTCTAATTTGAAAAGGCTGTTTACCTTTTTCATCATTTCATTTGTACGCTCTGTAGCACCTGCTAGGAAGCTGTCATCGCCTTCATAAGCTTTGTAGTTCTGCTGAATAAAATCACGTACGTTAATTTCGTTCTGCCAAACACCACTTTTAAATCCATTCCAATTTTTGTGTTCCATTGTATTCCTCCATCGATTGATTCTTCTTTATTAATATTATAACACATAAATTTTGAAAAAGAATTAAATACATGGGGGCTTTTTAATTACTTATCCTCTATTATTTCCGAAATATCCTTAGCTTCACATGCCGGTGTTTCTACATCCGCCATTTCCAATTCGTTGTCCATATCAAATTTTAACTCTGATAATACACAGTTTGCCAACTCTTCTGCACTACCCACTTCAATGAAAAATTCATATTTTGGTATAAAAATCGGATTGTATTTAAACACAAACCATCGATTCTCAAACTCTGAATGTGCAACATCCATTCCAGATGCTTTTAAAATATCTTTGTACCTTTCAATAAAATCTCTTATTTTTTCGTTTCTTTCTTTCACAGATATACCCCCTTCCATTTCTCACTTTTTAAGATTCTTATAGTATAATTTGTCTCATGCAATTTGTAAAGTCATGTATTATGCAACTTCTTGCACATAACTTCATCAATCTTACATATCTATCCCAATTTGTTACACTTTATACATTAAATAAACTAGGTTGGTGTCGTATGGAAGATTTTGGATATATTAAAATAAAGTTAGACAATTTAATTAAGTCAAAAAACATTAGTAAAAATAAGTTATCTCATCTCGCACAAATGGAACGCTCACAAATTAATAAGTATTGCCGAAATGAAGTTACCAGACTAGATACTGCTGTACTTGCCCGACTCTGTACGGCACTTGATTGTGAGCTTTCTGATTTATTGGAATTTGTTCCGGCAGAAAAAATAGAATAATTATTAGCCTTGATAAAATGATAAACTATAATTCTTCATTTGTCATTGGACAAATAATTCAATAGATTTTATACAATCTTTTGAATGCAGGCTGCATATCTTTCTATTCGTTTTATTTGTTTCTCTTTTCCGGATGTACGCAAACTATGGACAAGCGTTTCTCCTTGTGATACCAGCAATTGTTCCATTTGCACATCAAGTAGTTTGCTTAGTGCTGATAAATGTTCTAATGAAGGTAATGCTTTTCCTTTGTACCATCTATAGATAGATTGTGGACAAGAAAGATGCAGATAATCTTGAATATATTTGACATCATATCCCGCCGATTCTAGCATTATCTTCAATTTTTTACCGGATTTAACCTGATCAATTAATTCATACATATGCAGTTTTCCTTTCCTTTTATTATTTTATATGTGAAAATTATAACATGTAACAAAATCCATTTACAGTAAATAACTATAAATGAGCAAATAATATAAAACTGTTTGTGTTGAAAATGAAAAAGACAATCTTGCAAAGATTTTTACTTTGTAAGACTGTCTAATTTGCGTTGGTTCACAACTACACCTAAATCATGTTCTTACACTCAAAACAGCAAGTGTTTTGAGCTGTGCTGAATAGTTACAAGCTTTCGATCATTAATTGCCTTTAAATATTTCTGCATAGCAAGTAATACAGTTGTTTTTCCCGGAAACCCAAACGAGCAGACAAGCTTAAAGCCTTTGGAATCGAAAATTCTGCAGGATTTTAACTGCAACAAATCCTATACATAAGCTTTTTATTTTGTATTACTTACCGTAATCCTTCTTCAATAAAGATGTCTGTACCAAAAGCTGGCTCACTGTATCATATTCTTTTTTTACTTTAAGTGCATCCTCTTTTAAGTCCCTACCAACAGATAATGAACTTACACTTGCAATAACCCCCTCTGCTCCTTCTATTGTATGATTAATAACACTAGACAATGCAATATCTCTAAGCGTATCTTGAAATAACACTTCTAACCCAATATCCGTTAATACAGCTACTGCAAATGGTACAGTCCCTTTCAAAATCCTCTTTGCCCCTAACTTTATTCCTTCTATCTTTAAAGACTTACAATATGCTTCCATATCTGTATACCACTGTTCCAAATCCTTACTCTTCGGAACATTATCTAATACATCTTCTAAAACCTCCCACGAAAAACTATTCGACATTGATTTACGAATAAGAGATAACTTCTGCTCCGCCTTATCAATATTATTATCTTGTGCATGTGTCCATATCTGTGCATATTTATAATTATTATCTGTAACCATTATATCATCTTCGCAATCATTAATACTTGCTGCAACCACTTCATTGTAGCATAAATCAACTATAGATTTTAATTCTTTTTCCTCTTCATCTGAACAACGCAATCGTTCTATACATTCATAAAGAAAGCTTCTACTATTAACTCTTTGTTCGGATCCATCTTTTTTATTCTCATCCTCTAATACCTTTTTAAGATCTTTTATACATAATGACATCGAACTTTCTTGCAAATTACTATCAAAAAAAGTAAACTCTTTCTGTAGTTTCTCATATAAGGTCGCTTTTTTTCTTTTTTTACCTGTAGCAGGAATATATCGTCCTTTTATAGCTCCTTCAATGTATCTAATTGTTTCTAAATAATTTTGAATCTTATAAAAATCATCTTGATTTAAATCCATCCCAGCTTTTTTTGCATCATAACTAGTAAATGTATTTTTGTTACCAATTACAACATCTCTCATTCTAGAATACAATTCAATTAACTGTTTCTCCTTATAAGTACCCGTATATAAAAAGGGCAGACTCGAAAATTTAAAGGATGCTTTATTCTTATCTATACACTCACTTAATTTATTTGCTAAAAATACAGTCAATTCGTCATGTTCTCCTGTATAATTTCCAAACAATGCTATTTTTATATATCCATTTTTGATAAAATTTAAAATCGTTTTATCATTTTGTACAATATTTATCAATGCCATAGAGTCAACAGCTTGATTAAGTGAAAATGTAGGATGCAGCCCATTTAAAATAGACGTGTACAATAAACCTTCACAGTTTATTAAGTCAATATCGGTATTCCGAACCGTGTCAAATACATTTGAATACATAAAATCCCCCTCTCTCCTTTGTGTCTCAATCTGTAAGCATATTATAGCAATTTAAAAAAATTAATGCTTACCATATATGGCACTACTTTATACAAAATTTAATAGTTTTAAGCTACACTCATAATAAAAATTGGGAAAATTAAAAGGGCCGGCATCTCGCCAACCCTTTCTACCATTTCATTATTCAAATGTAGCCTTTCCGATATAATTAATTCCAATATAGCTCTTTCCTCTATTAATAGAAAGTTCATTTCCCTCTTCATCAAAGAACATCAAACGAGCTTCCTCACTTGCCTTTGACCAGGTAATTTTTTGTACAGCACCATTTGATACATAATATCCATTTCCACCATGCCAATCAATGTCTTTATGTATACCATTTGGATCATCTGTAATATTTGCTTCCAATACGAATACATTTGTAAATGCAAGCTGAGTTCCAGCAACTCCATCCATCTGTGGTTTTCCATTGTGCTGTTTTAAATATGTATTTGTTGATTCATCATAAGTAAATGTCGAACGTGCAGCACCAAAATTAATATCTGCAACTGTACAAGCTGTCTCTGATGGTTTTACCTGCTCTTTGTTGAACTTGAATGCTGTTGTCGTCTTATCCGCTTCAATATCAACTCTTTCCCCATCTTCTGCTAACACATCTGGCAATTTTGTTCCATCAAAATAACCGGTATGTTCTAATGCATAACCGGAGTTTCTTCTCTCCTGATCACGGCCAAAAAGATTTCCTTCGTTAAACAAACCTTCAAACTGTGTCAGATTCAGTGATTCCAAATATGGAATAATTACTTCATTTCTTCCCCAGTTTACATAGATAGCATCAAATCCCTCTGACATTGCCGGAAAGTACTTACGTGCACTACGAATGGAACAAATCTTTGGCACCTGTGTATAGTCGCCATACATTGCCATAAAACGTGTTTGGTTTCCTTCTACCAACATTTCAAAAATGATATCAGCCTGTGCTATACCATACTGTGGAAGTGCTTTTTCAACGTTGTTAACCATAACTGCTACCGGTCTTTTTCCAATCGCACCTTCTGTTAAATCATTGAGTCCTGTAAGAAGATTCACATTCGCAGCTTCTTCAAATACTTCTTCCTGCTCCGTTTCCTGTGTATCTTCTTGTACATCCTGTTGAACTAGTTGATTATTAGTTTTCTATTTGACCCATAAATTCAAACTGAAGTAATTAACAAGTGCCCAGTTGCTGTTATAGTTTCTAAATTATAGAACAAATAACGTCAGTAGCAAAAGCATATTATTCTTTTAACATTGACATTATTCTTTTTCTGCATGTATAATATGTACATATTTATACATGGAGGTATCATAAAATGCCGGAAATGACTATCAAACAGGCTGCATTACTATGGAATATATCAGAACGCAGAGTTGCTGTTCTTTGTCGAGAAGGACGCATACATGGTGCAAAAAAACGCGGTAAGAACTGGATAATTCCATCTGATGCAAAAAAACCAGAAGACAAACGAATAAAATCAGGCATATATCAAACACAAGGTACTAAAGAAAAATTACCATTACCTGTGGGAATTTCAGATTATCGTACAGCATCGGAATCTTATTATTATGTAGATAAAACCATGATGATTAAAGAATTTCTAGATGAACGTCCCATGGTTTCACTTTTTTTACGTCCACGTCGTTTTGGCAAAACTTTAAATATGGATATGCTTCGGGTATTCTTTGAAAAAACAACAGATGATACTTCACGATATTTTGTGAACAAAAAAATATGGGCTTGTGGTGAAAAATACAGACAATACCAAGGAAAGTATCCTGTCATTTTTATTTCTTTTAAAGATGTGAAATTTAAAACATGGCAGGAGACTTTGGATAACATATCGGATGTTCTGAAAAAGGAATTCGACAGACATAGTATTTTGATGAACAGTCCAAACTGCAGTCCGATTGAAAAAGAATATTTCCATAAGGTACTTCATAAATCAGCAACGGAAACTGAACTGACAGGAGCATTACGTGAATTATCACAAATGCTTCACGAACACCATGGAGTTGCACCAATTATCATAATTGATGAATATGATACTCCTATCCAGCAAGGGCATCTATTTGGCTTCTATGAAGATGTCATTTTGTTTATGAGAAATCTGTTTTCCGGTGGATTAAAAGACAATTCACATCTTTCTTACGGATTTATGACCGGCATCTTACGTGTTGCCAAAGAAAGTATTTTTAGTGGATTAAATAATTTGAAAATTAATTCCGTATTAGACAGACGCTATAGCCAATACTTTGGATTTACATCAAGTGAAACAAAAGAAATGTGCAAATATTATGGTGTAAAAGAAAAATATAATGAAATTTGCGAATGGTATGATGGATATCGTTTTGGAGATACAGAAATTTTTAATCCCTGGTCAGTAATTAATTATTTTAGCAATGATTGTCTTCCAAGAGCATTCTGGCAGGCAACAGGAAGTAATGATATTATCAAAGAAATATTAGAACATGCAACAGAAGAAATTTATGAACGGCTACACTTGCTGTTGCAAGGCAAATCATTCCTAACATATGTAGATATGGGGGTTATTTACCCACAAATTCAAAAAAATCCCTCTTCGGTATATAGCTTTTTACTGATGGCCGGCTATTTAAAAATAGTAAATACCAATTTATCTCACAGTGGGGAATATATGTGTCAAGTTGCCTTACCCAATAAAGAAATCGCTTTTGTGTACAACAAAGAAATACTATCAACATTAGAAGCAATGATTCCGGAATCAACCGCTATATCTATTCGTGAAGCGATTTACATGAACGACATCAACCTGCTGCAAAAACATTTAAACAAATTGTTGATGCAGTCCGTAAGTTATTTCGATACCACAAACGAAAATTTTTATCATGGTTTGATGCTTGGATTATGTGCAATGTTTGATAACCGTTATTTCGTATATTCAAACCGCGAAGCTGGAGAAGGACGCTACGACCTGGCACTCTTTCCAAAAGACGACTTTCTCCCTGAAATTATCATTGAATTAAAAGCCCAGAAAAATTGCAACACAGAAACATTACAAAAACTAGCTCAAGAAGCTTTACATCAAATTAATGTACGCAACTACGACTTGCAGATGCAGGAACAAAAAATTCAACATGTACTAAAATACGGTGTTGCATTTAGCGGAAAACATGTAGAAATTGCAGAATAGCTCATATAGATGATATTGTAAAAGGAGTACCAATGGTACTCTTTTACAATATCATTTACTATCATACTACTATAAAATGAGGTACGTTTCATTAAAGTTCTATCCCCACGCTCAGATAAAGGTTCCTCCAGAGCCTTAAATGACGAGACAATTTTCACTAAGAGCAACTAATTCCGAATAATATTCCTTATTATCTTTTATAAGCCACCTTTTAAAAGCAGTAAATTCTGAACTGCTTTTCAACTCTCTTTTTAATAAAATCTCTAGATCTTCTCGCTCTTCACCTTCTGCTTCTTTATATTCTCGAACAAGTTCCTTAAATCTCGAAATTTCTTTTCGTAGTCTTTTTCTTAGGATTTTTGCTTCTATTATCTTTTGTGGAGTTTCACCATAATAAACACTCTTCAAAAGTGCTACTGTACATTTTGTTTCTTCACGATTATCCAATGCTTCAAATTCCAATATTTCATCTTTTCCAAAATAACCTTTCTTTCGAAAAGCTATTACATCATCTACAGACTCACATGTACAATCCAAAATATTATCATATTTCGCTAATTTTACGTTATTACAATGTGCACAAACCCAAAA
>CAYVGA010000032.1:0-19658 GCA_964449855.1 uncultured Lachnobacterium sp. | reverse complement strand
TATAAAAGTGTGATTATATACTCAAAAATGTTAATAATTTTGTGATTGAGGTTGTATTTTTTGCTCGGATTGCATATAATAAAAATGTGATAATGAAACACGAAAACGCCAATAAAAATGTGAGGAGTGAATCTATGGAACGATTTATTTTGAAAAAGCTGCTGGACTGGAAGGATTCTCCTTATCGCAAGCCCTTAATTCTGAAGGGTGTACGTCAGGTAGGCAAGACCTGGATTCTGAAAGAGTTCGGCAGACGCTACTATGAAAATACTGCCTATTTTAACTTTGATGAAAACGAAGAATACAAGCAGTTCTTTGAAACAACAAAAGACATTGATCGCATTTTGCAAAACTTAATGTTGGCCAGCGGTCAGAAAATTGTGCCGGAAAAGACGTTAATCATTTTTGATGAAGTGCAGGATTGCCCGAAGGTTATCAACTCCATGAAGTATTTCTGTGAGAACGCTCCGCAGTATCATATTGCCTGCGCCGGTTCTTTGCTGGGCATTGCCCTGACAAAGCCTTCTTCTTTCCCGGTAGGTAAGGTCAACTTCATGCAGATTGATCCCATGACATTCTCGGAATTCCTGATTGCTAACGGTGATGAGAATCTTGCTAAATATCTGGAAAGCGTGGATACTATCGAGCCAATCCCTGATGCCTTCTTCAATCCTCTGTATGAGAAAATGAAGATGTACTATGTCACTGGTGGTATGCCAGAATCTGTACTGATGTGGACGGAAGCCCGTGATGTTTCTGCTATGCAGGAAGCACTGTCCGGCATTATTGGTGCTTATGAACGTGACTTTGCAAAGCATCCTAATATCAGCGAGTTCCCTAAGATTTCTATGATTTGGAAGTCTGTACCATCCCAGCTGGCAAGAGAGAACAAAAAGTTTATCTATAAGGTTGTCAAAGAAGGGGCAAGAGCCCGTGAATATGAGGATGCTCTGCAGTGGCTGGTGGATGCCCGACTGGTGCATAAGATATATCGCAGTTCCGTTCCCGACTTGCCTGTGGCTGCTTACGATGACCTTTCTGCATTCAAGATTTATTTGGTGGATGTGGGTCTGCTCCGCCGATTGGCGCAGTTGGCACCTACGGCTTTCGGAGAGGGCAACCGTCTGTTCACCGAGTTCAAAGGCGCACTGACCGAGAACTATGTACTGCAGACTTTGCTCACGCAGTTTGAAGTGGTTCCTCGCTACTGGACACAGAGCAATCCTCCTTATGAAGTGGATTTCCTGATTCAGCGTGAAAATGACATTTTCCCTGTCGAGGTCAAATCCGAAGCCAATACATCCAGCAAGAGCCTCAAGAAGTTCAAGGAATTGTTCCCGGACAAAGTAAAACTCCGTGTGCGTTTCTCCCTGGACAACTTGAAGTTAGATGATGATGTGCTGAATATTCCTCTGTTTATGGCAGATCAGACTGATCGACTTATTGGACTGGCATTGGAGAGACATCGAAACTAAATCACATAGACGAATTATCTTTATCCAAATTGAATGAATTATTTAGGCGAATGAAATGAATCACTATAACGAAATTTCAACACTTCAATATATGGAAACCATACTATAATTATAGAAGGAAACTTCTTGAGTTACACGTTCAATAGAGGTATAATTTAAGCCTTGCACTGCAGGGCTTTTTACTTTTAGGAAAATGAAAGGGATATAAAATTATGAAATTAAATTCAAAGATTACAGATATCAAAGGTGTTGGTGAAAAAACGGCAAAAACCTTTGAAAAATTAAATATTTTCACGATAGAAGATGTATTGTTTCATTTTCCTAGGAACTATTTTCGATATCCGGAGGCAATAAAGATTGAGGCCATAGAAAATTTGCAGGAAAGTATGATTGCGATTCGTACAGTTATAAGAAAAGGTCCTGCCAGCCGCAATGGTCGGAATATGAATATTACGACTTTGACTATCGGTGAAGCACCAAAGAAACTGGAATTGGTATGGTTTCGTTCTCCATACATCAAGAATCAGATTCAGCCGGGAAAAGAATATGTCTTCTTTGGTCGCATGGTGGTGAAAAATAAGCGTTGGACGATGGAACAGCCAGTGATTTATACACCGGAGAAATATGCTGAAATCGAAGGATTGTTACAGCCGGTATATGCACTGACAGCCGGTGTGACCAATAATTTACTGATTAAAACCATAAAAACAGTATTAAGTGATGTGGATTTGATTGCAGACTATATTCCGGCACAAGTGCGTAAACAGTATGGATTATGTGAATATAACTATGCACTGAAACAGATTCACTTTCCGGATGCAATGGAGAATCTGATAGAAGCAAGACGTTGTCTGGTATTCCATGAATTTTTCTTATTTATTATGGGGATTCAGTATCAGAAAGAAAAACAGGTAAAGGATGCAAATGGTTTTGTATTTATAAAGGATTCTTTTGTAGAGGATTGTATCAGAAAACTGCCGTTTCCACTGACGAATGCACAGAAAAAGGCATTACAGGATATTCAAAATGATATGGATAGTCCGTATGTGATGCAGCGTTTGGTACAGGGAGATGTAGGTTCCGGTAAGACAGTAGTGGCATTTCTGGCAATGGCAAGATGTGCGCATAGCGGTTATCAGTCTGCGATTATGGCGCCGACGGAAGTATTGGCAAGACAGCACTACGAGAGCTATACAAAAATGTGTCAGGATTTCGGATTGGATGTTCCGGTGGTGCTTTTGACCGGTTCTATGAAAGCCAAAGAGAAACGGGAGGCTTATGCGAAGTTAGCAGAATGTCCAAATGCATTGGTAGTCGGAACGCATGCATTGATTCAGGAAAAGGCGATATATTCCAATTTAGCATTGGTTATTACGGATGAGCAGCATCGTTTTGGTGTGAAACAGCGTGATACTTTTATGGAAAAAGGGAAAATCCCACATGTGCTTGTAATGAGTGCAACACCGATTCCACGAACACTTGCAATTATTATTTATGGAGATATGGATATTTCCGTCATTGACGAAGTGCCGGCAAAACGTCTGCCAATCAAAAACTGTGTGGTAGATATTGGATACAGACCCAAAGCGTATGATTTTATCATAAATCAGGTGAATGCAGGACATCAGGCATATGTGATTTGTCCATTGGTAGAAGAAACAGAAAATACAGAAGGCAAAAATGCGACGGATTATGCAAAAGAATTGGCACAGATTTTGCCGGAACATATACATGTGGGACTTTTGCATGGTAAGATGAAAAACGACAAGAAAAATGAAGTCATGGAAGCGTTTGCTCGAAATAAAATTCAGGTGCTGGTATCGACAACTGTAGTAGAAGTAGGCGTAAATGTGCCAAATGCCACTGTAATGATGATTGAAAATGCAGAGCGATTTGGCTTGGCACAGTTGCATCAGCTCCGTGGCCGTGTTGGTCGTGGGGATGCACAGTCATACTGCATTATGATGAATACTTCGAATACGAAAGCTGCGAAAAAGCGTTTGGAGATTTTAAATAAATCCAATGACGGTTTTTATATTGCTAGTGAGGATTTGAAACTTCGCGGTCCGGGAGATTTCTTTGGAATCCGTCAGAGTGGCGATTTGGCATTTGATATCGGAGATATTTATCAGGATGCGACGGAACTGCAGGATGCGGCGGAAAGTGTAAAAGGGATTTTGGAGATGGATCCGGAATTGGAAAAAGAAGAGCATGGTGCATTGAAACGCGAGTTGCAGAGGTTTATGGATGAGCAGATTAAGAGTATGACTTTGTAGTTTTTCTATTTTTGGAAACCTTTATAGGAAATCGGAAGTTCTAGGAATTCAATTCTATGAAAGAAAATAGTTTGTCTACATCTGTGAATATTGAGATAAAACATATAGTTGTAAAATTTAAAAGAGGGGTACGGATAGTTCCTTGGTCTAGTCATTTAGCTAGTTAGGAAATCGTCCGTGCCCCTAAGTTTGTTTAACTATAGCTTTAATAAAAATACATGAAAAACATAAAATTTATCGAACTTCATATACCGTCTGCCCTTGTCTCAAAGCATCCATAATATGCTGAAATTCCTGCTTGGCCTGCTCTTCATTATCATATTCACCAACTTGCGCATAAAGACCGCTTTCGCTTCCATATGCAGTAATCGAATATGTGCCGAATATTTTTGATAATTCTAATTTTTCAAATTTAATTAAGTGTTTCTTGTTTTGTGATAATAAGTACATCTCGTTTTCCTTTGCATATTATACTACTCCGCCACGAACAGGAGCTAAAAGTACTTTACCGGTACCACGGTATACGTTTACAAGACCTTCACCGGAAGCAGCAGAACCAATCAAGCTCTTGCCGGAACGTTCAACGGTAAAGTTCAAAGAACCACTCCAAGCGATAGCCATGTTTCCGTCAACTTTTAATACGTCATTTTCCAATGTGATTTCGATTAATTCTTCAGCCGGACATTCCGATTCTACACAAAGAATACCTCTTCCCTGAATACCGAGATTGAATAATCCTTCGCCACCTGCAACAGCAGAAGAGAAGTTGGAACGAGGAACTGTTTTGTGTTTCAAAGAAGATTCGCAGGCAAGGAACAATCCATCATCTAATACGATAGAACCATTCCAATCTGCAACATCGATAAGCAGAATGTGTCTGTATGTAGGTTCTAAAACCAATGTACCGCTTCCGGTATACTCTGGTTTGATAGCGGATTCACCGGTTACAGAGCCGCGCATTGCTTTTCCAAAAAAATCACCGACGCCTTTGACACCTGTAGTTGCGTTTACATCACCTACGGTCCACTGCATAGCACCTGCCTGAACAGTGACACTGGATTTTGACATATCGCAGATGACCTGACGTTTGCGGACATTCATTGCATTGCTGTAGTAAGCAACTGCTGCATAACCTGGAGATACACTTAAATCGCGCAGATATTCAACAACGGTAAATGCACCTTTGGAATCTAAGGTTCGGATATCGTCATTATTTGTAAAATTGTTGATTTTATACATGGGCTCCACCTCCTCATAAAGATATTTATATTATATGAAAAAAAGAAAGGCTTAGCAACCGTTATTGGCGTTTTTCAAAAATTTTAAGGTTTTGTTAAGAAAAATAAAAGTTTTTGGAAATATACATATATACATATCGTGATACAATGTAATTAATAAAAGAGGAGGGAGAAGTTTTTATGAAATATGAAGAAGCAAAGGTTTTACAGCAGCAAGTAAAAAGAAGAAAAGAGTGCAATTGTTTATTGGAAGAATTACGGCCGCAAAGAGAAAAACTGCTCCCAATTGTCGGCGAACTAGAAAAGAGTAATCAAAAAGAGCAGTCCTATATAAAGAAATTGCAAGGTACGACTATCACATCTGTTTTCTATAGTTTGATAGGAAAAAAAGAAGAGAAATTAAATGAAAAATGGAAAGAGGCTTCTGTGATGAAAGCGAAGTACGCAACAGCAGAAAGAGAACTGCGAAATCTGGAAGCCGAGATACAAAAAGCGGAAGAAGAATTGTCACAAATCATAGACTGTGAAAAGCAATTGGATACATACATAGAGGAATGTTATGCACTTTTAAGATCCGGAAAAGTAGCAGGATTTTCTGAAATTACAATATTGGAACAAGAAAGTGTAATGTTAGAAAATAAATTGTTGACTGTACAAGAAACAATTGCATTAGGGAAAGACTTGGAATGGGATGTCCACAATATACTTGTCATCTTAGGCATTGTTGAAAGCATAAAAACAGCAATGCGAGAATTAAGAGTTGGATCTGCCGGAAACCTATATGAATACATTGATAAGGCACAGACGGCTGTTGTGAAATTACAGGATAAGTTAGTGGTGTTTCGAAAGAAATTGCATGAACTTTCCATTGACACAGAGATAGAGGTAGATGTGGATGCATTTATGCATGTGTTGGATGTTCCAACATTAGCGACGCTTGATTATATGTCCATGTTATTTGCGATTGTAGATAGGGTTGCGATTGTATCAGAGAATTTTCGGCCGATAGAAAAACAATTAGGGGAAACAATGCAGAAATTATATGCTTTAGAGGCAGAGGTGAGACAAAGTATTTTGGATACAAGAGATGAATTGCAAAATAGGATTATAGAATTTGCAAGTGTTAAATAATGCATGGTCAGCAATAAGAAACTCTGTGAAATGGATTATTCCACATTCACAGAGTTTTATTTGAAAAATAACTTTCTTTAATCCGAAATCAATTCAATTCCACTAATATCCGGTTCAATTACCAAAGAGTAATTGGTATAATACACCACAAATCCTGGTGCCGAGCCGGAAGGTTTTTTCAGATTCTTTTTCTGCAAATAGTCGATTTCGATTTTTTCACTGTTTCGTCCCTGAGAATAATAACCTGCAAGACGTCCGGCTTCTTCAAAGACGCGGTCCGGAAGTTCTTCATTATTGGCTTTTACGATGACATGGGAGCCAGGCATGCCTTTGGCATGGAACCACCAGTCATTTCCGGTAGCAACTTTGAACGAAAGCTCGTCGTTCTGGTAGTTGTTTTTGCCGACAAAAATATCATAGCCGTCTGCGGAACGGTAGTGGAATGGTTTGCTCTTTGTTTTTTCTTTTTTGCCGGTTCGATTTTTCTTGATAAAACCATATTCCATAAGTTCTTCTTTGATTTGGACTAAATCATCGGAGGAAACTGCGATATCCAAGGCGTTTTGGATGGATTCCAAATGCAGAATCTGTGTATGTGTTTCTTCAATCAGACTGTCCAGAGCTTCGCTGGTACGTTTCAGTTTGCCGTATTTTTCAAAGTATTTTTTTGAGTTGTCCAAAGCAGACATGGTTTCATCCAATGGAATTTTAATAAGTGCATTATTATCATAGTAGTTCTCGACTTCTGCAAATTTTGCACCCGGTTCAATGCCGTAACCGTATGCCTGTAATAATTCGCCATACAGTTTGTATTTTTCTTTTTTGGCAGCATCTTTCTGTTGTTTGATTTGTAAATCGTATTTTTTTACATTTCTTTCTAATGCAGTAGAAACAATTTTTCGTAAATCTACCGATTTTTGACGAATACGGGTGTATGCATTTTTCTCCGCATAGTAGTTCTCAAGCACTTCGGAAATTGTTTCAAATGAAGTCGATTCATATTGCTCGTACATAGTAAGCGGAGTAGAAGAATAGTCAATCGGTTCTTTACCGTTTCGAACGATATTTGGCACGTAACGATGTTCCTGAATGTCCTCCATGAACCAGATAAAGTGGTTCGCAAAATGTAAAAGTTCTGCATCACTAAGGGAAGCGACGGATGCATCCCCATCAAAACCTGCACGGTAAGCAATTTCATTGGCAATCAGAGGGCTGATGCCTGTGAATGAAGTATAAAGTGCTTTGCAGAGTGTGGATGGTTTTTCTTTTAAAATAGCAGCAGCCTCTTCGCGGTTGACTTCCAGGGGATTCGCCTTTTCTCCCTGCGTGGTTGGGATGAAATACGTTCGACCCGGAAGAACTTCACGCACAGAACTGGTTGCACTGGAAATACGTTTGATGCTGTCAATAATGGTATTGTCTTCATTACAGAAAATAATATTAGAATGTTTTCCCATTAATTCGACAATCAGTGTTTTTTTACATAAGTCGCCAAGTTCATTTAAGTGTTCCACTTCAAAGTGGATGATACGTTCTAAGCCCGGCTGGTAAACACGAAGGATTCTGCCGTTGGCAATGTGTTTACGCAAAACCATGCAAAACGTAGGTGCCTGCATAGGACTTGGTTTGTTTTCCTGTGTCAGATATACAAACGGAAGAGAGGCACTCGCAGAAATTGCCACACGATGAGAACCATTTGGGCCTTTGCAGGTAAAAAGCAGTTCGTCCGTTTCCGGCTGGGCAATTTTTGAAATACGGGCATTTTCCAATGCGTGATTTAATTCATATACTAAATTTGAAATTACAATTCCGTCTAAAGCCATAATAATCTCCTAAAATATTGGAACAATTTATGTTTGTTCGCAAATGTTATAAGTTATTATATACAAAAAACTTTCAAATTCCAAGAAAGTATTTACAAAAAAACAGCTAGAATATTTGACGAATCCCATTTTTCCATTTATAATAATTATATCTATGCGTACAGTCATTTTATTTTGGAGAGACGCATGGTGATTTTTACATTACTGGTCAGGGAGTGAACAGTAACATTTTTACAGATGCGCATTGGATTTTATGGTGCATATGGATTATGCAATGCATGATCCGATGGGAAGAGGGGGAAGAAGCCATGATTAAGAGTATGACAGGGTTCGGTCGCTGTGAGGTTGTCAATACAAAACGCAAATTCACAGTAGAGATGAAATCTGTAAACCACAGATATTTTGATGTGAACATCAAAATGCCAAAAAAATTGAACTTTTTTGAGAGTTCTATCCGTAATCTTTTGAAAGAATACATCGAAAGAGGAAAAGTAGATGTATATATTACGTATGAAGATTACAGCGAGGACAATTTTGCATTGAAATACAATGCAACACTTGCTGGCGAATACTTAAAGCATTTAAAAGATATGGCGGAGCAGTTTGGATTGGACAATGATATCCGCGTTAGCACATTGTCACGTTATCCGGAAGTGCTTACGATGGAAGAACAGGGGATTGATGAAAAAGAACTTTGGACAGATTTGGAAGCGGCACTTCGCGGTGCCTGTGGACAGTTTGTAGAGAGCCGTATCCGTGAAGGTGAGAATTTAAAGAATGACCTTTGTGCCAAACTAGACAATATGCTTGGATATGTGGATTTTATCGAAGCAAAATATCCGGTAATTATGAGTGATTACCGTACTCGTTTAGAAGATAAGGTAAAAGAACTTTTAGGTGACAGACAGATTGATGAAGGACGTATTGCTACAGAAATCGTTATTTATTCCGATAAAATTTGTGTAGACGAAGAAACGGTAAGACTTCGCAGTCATATCCAGTCAGTAAAAGATACCTTGAACCAGGGTGGCAGCATTGGCCGTAAGCTTGATTTTATTGCACAGGAGATGAACCGTGAAGCAAACACCATTCTTTCCAAGGCAAATAATCTGGAGATTTCTGATACAGGTATCAATTTGAAGACAGATATCGAAAAAGTAAGAGAACAGATACAGAATATTGAATAACAGTGTAACTATTCAATGCAGCTCAAAACACTTGCTGTTTTGAGCGTGAGAAAATGATTCAGGTGTGAGCAAACCCATCTGCGAAGCAGATTTCTCATGGGTTTGCGAATTGTAACTGTGAAGATACTGAACAGTTACATAACAGTGTAACTATTCAGTGCAGCTCAAAACACTTGCTGTTTTGAGCGTGAGAAAATGATTCAGGTGTGAGCAAACCCATCTGCGAAGCAGATTTCTCATGGGTTTGCGAATTGTAACTGTGAAGGTACTGAACAGTTACATAACAGTTTCGAACTGCTGAAAACGTGAATAAAATGCTTTGCAAATTTATTTGCAAAAGCAAATGGGGGAATAAATATGAACAAAGGGATATTAGTAGTAGCTTCCGGTTTTTCAGGTGCAGGAAAAGGTACAATTATGAAAAAACTGATGAGCGAATATGGGGAAAACTATGCATTATCAATTTCGGCTACCACGAGAGCACCAAGGCCGGGGGAAGAACATGGAAAAGATTATTTCTTCTTGACAACAGAAGAATTTGAAGCCATGATTGAACGCGAAGAGCTTGTGGAATATGCCAAATATGTAAGCAATTATTATGGAACACCAAAAGCTTATGTAGAAGAACAGTTGCATGCAGGTAAAAATGTGATTTTGGAAATTGAAATTCAAGGTGCATTAAAAATCAAAGAAAAATTCCCGGATACAGTCCTTATGTTTATTACCGCACCGAGTGCTGAACAATTGAAAGAACGTCTGATTGGACGCGGTACAGAAACTCAGGAAGTAATTGATGCGAGAATGTGTCGTGCATATGAAGAGTCTTTGGGCGTAGAAAATTATGATTATTTAGTGGTTAACGATGACCTGGATGTTTGTGTAAATCTTGTAAACGATATTATTTTAAAAGAACGTATGCAGGAAGAAGCACATGCAGAAAATCGTATATCAGCTAATATAGATTTTATCAATAATATGAGGAAAGAGCTATTAAGCTTTTCGAAAGGAGTATAATATGATTCATCCATCTTATGTAGAACTTATGAAAGTAGTAAATGAAGACGTTGTAATTGGTGAAGAACCAGTGGTAAACAGCCGTTATTCCATCGTGCTTGCTGCTGCAAAACGTGCACGTCAGATTATTGACGGAGCAGAACCAATGGTAGTAAAACCAAAATGCAACAAATCCTTATCTATCGCTGTAGAAGAAATTATGAATGGCGATGTAAAGATCCTTGCAGACGAATCAAATTAAGGGACAGGGCTGCGATGCAGCCCTAAAGTGTTATTTATGAAAGATAAAAAATTATTATTTATATCGCTTGGCTGCGATAAGAATTTAGTAGATTCTGAGTTTATGATTGGCATACTGACAAGTGAAGGTGTCGTTCTTTGTGATGATGAAACAGAAGCGGATATTATTATTATCAATAGCTGTTGTTTTATCAATGATGCAAAAGAGGAAAGTATTAATACAATTTTGGAAATGGCAGAGTACAAAAAAAGCGGAAATTGTAAGGCTTTGATTGTAACCGGCTGTCTTGCTCAGCGTTATCAGGATGAGATTAAAGAAGAGATTCCGGAAGTAGATGCAATACTTGGAACAAATTCCTATGATGCTATTTGTGAAGCTGTAAAAGAAGTTTTTGCGCAGAATTACTACAAAAACGTAGCCACTTTGGAAGGTCTTCCAAAACTAACGAACAAGCGCACGGTAACGACAGGCGGGCATTTTGCATATCTAAAAATTGCAGAAGGCTGTAATAAGAATTGCACTTACTGTATTATTCCGTCTATCCGTGGCAGATACCGCAGTGTACCGATGGAAGATTTGATTGTACAGGCAAAAGAATTAGTAGAAAATGGCGTAAAAGAATTGATTCTTGTAGCACAGGAAACAACACTTTATGGTGTGGATCTTTACGGAGAGAAATCTTTACACAAGCTGCTGGATGAATTGAATAAAATTTCAGGGCTTTTCTGGATTCGTATTATGTATTGTTATCCGGAAGAAATTTATGAAGAATTGATTGATGCCATGATTCGTAATAAAAAAGTATGTCATTATTTGGATATGCCGATTCAGCATTGTAATGATGAAATTCTTCGCAAAATGGCAAGAAAGACCAATCGTAAAGAGTTAGAGGAACGTATTGCGTATTTGCGTGAGCGTATTCCGGATATTACGCTTAGAACAACCTTGATTTGCGGTTTTCCGGGAGAAACAGCTGAAATGCACGAAGAACTTATGCAGTTTATTAACGACATGGAGTTTGACCGACTTGGTGCATTTGCCTATTCCCCGGAAGAAGGAACTGTCGCTGCTGAACTTCCGGACCAGGTAGACGAAGAGTTGAAACTGGATTGGCAGGCAGAAGTTATGGAGCTTCAGGAAGAAGTTATTTTTGACAAAAATGAAACTCTAATCGGACAGACTTACTATGCATTTATCGAAGGTAAGGTGGCTGATGAGAACGCTTACATTGGCAGAACATATCGTGATGCCCCAAATGTAGACGGCTATATATTTATCAATACCGATGAGGAACTAATGACAGGTGACATTGTAAAAGTACAGGTCATCGGAGCATACGAATATGATTTAATAGGAGAAATAGTAAAATGACAATGAATTTACCAAACCAGTTAACCATTTTCAGAGTAATTTTAATTCCATTTTTTGTAGTATGTCTGCTGGTACCAGAAATTCCATTTAATAACATTATCGCGTGTGTAATTTTCTGTGTTGCAAGTTTTACAGACTTTTTGGATGGATATCTTGCCAGACGTGACAACCTTGTAACAAACTTTGGAAAATTTATGGATCCGCTTGCAGACAAACTTTTAGTAGGTGCAGCACTTATTTGTTTAGTAGAAACCGGACAGCTTCCGGCATGGGTGGTTGTTATCATTATTTCACGTGAGTTTATCATCAGTGGTTTCCGTTTAATCGCATCTGACAATGGTGTGGTTATTGCCGCAAGCTACTGGGGAAAATTCAAGACAGTAACACAGATGGCAATGGTTATCGTGTTGATTTTGAATATCCAGAGTACTGTTTTTGGAATAATTGGAACTGTTCTTATGTGGGCTTCCGTTATTCTTACTGTAGTATCATTGGTAGACTATGTGGTTAAGAATAAAGATGTATTAAAAGATACAAAGTAAGTAACTGTTTAATACAGCTCAAAACACTTGCTGTTTTGAGCACGAAAATATGATTCAGGAGTGAGCAAACCCATCAGTGCAGCTGATTTTTCATGGGTTTGCGAAACGTAAAGATTTTTATGACAGAACATAAATTATTAGAATTACTTGGGAAATATCATTTGAAGATTGCTACAGCCGAAAGCTGTACCGGCGGTTTGGTTGCAGGAATCTTATGTGATATTTCCGGAATTTCTGCATTTTTTGAAGAGGGATTTATCACTTATTCAGAAAATGCAAAGATAAAGAATCTGGGTGTTTTACCGGAAACAATAGAAAACTATGGTGTTGTAAGTTGTGAGACAGCCGAAGAGATGGCTAAAGGAGCGGCAAATCGTGCGAATGCGGATTGTGCTGTTGCAACGACGGGTATAGCAGGTCCGACAGGTGGTACAAAAGATACGCCGGTTGGAACAGTATGTTTTGCCTGTGTAGTTAAAGACCAGGTATTTTCAAGCCGTATGATTTTTGAAGGAAATCGTATGGAAGTTCGCATGCAGGCTGCAGTTTATGCAGTAGAAATGTTATGCGATTGTATAAAATCCTGCTATGAAGATAGCGGAAATGAGTAAGTAATTGTGAGAGCAAATCCCAACAGCAAGACAGATGTTTGCGGATTTGCAGATTAGAACGATGTCTCGTTCTCAGTGAAGGAGAGAGCCTATGCGTATTATAGCAGGTAGTGCCAGAAGTCTTCCGCTTCGTACACCGGAAGGATTGGATACCAGACCAACTTCTGACCAGATTAAAGAAACCTTGTTTAACATGTTGCAGTATGAGGTTCCGGGCTGTTATTTTCTGGATTTGTTTGCAGGAAGCGGACAAATGGGATTGGAAAGTCTTAGTCGCGGCGGTGCATATTCTGTTTTTGTTGAGAATAACCGCAAAGCTGCAAAATGTATTGAAGAAAACATGAAATTTACAAAGTTCGATAAAGATTCCCGCCTTATCGTGAGTGATGTCGTATCGGCACTTTATACATTAGAAGGAAAATACAAATTTGATATTGTCTTTATGGATCCGCCATATCATAAAGAATTGGAAAAAGCAGTATTAGAATACCTGTCAAAATCTTCTATTTTAAAAGAGGACAGTATCATTATCGTAGAAGCTTCTACAGAAACAAAGTTTGATTATGTAGAAGAGATGGGGTTTGAAATCACAAAATATAAAAAGTACAAGACAAATGTACATGTATTTTTGCGAAGAAAATAGGGGAGTAATTTTATGAAAAGAGCAGTTTATCCAGGAAGTTTTGATCCAATTACATTTGGACATATTGATATCATTGAACGTTCTGCAAAAATGGTGGATGAATTAGTCATTGCAGTTCTTCGTAACAGTGCGAAAAATGCATTGTTTTCTTTAGAGGAACGTGTTAATATGATTAAAGAGATCACAAAGAATCTGCCAAATGTGAGAGTGGAAACATTTGATGGTCTTTTAGTGGATTACATGCGACAAATTGATGCTACAATCATTATTCGCGGTTTACGTGCTGTTACAGATTTTGAGTATGAATTGCAGATTGCACAGATGAATCATGTGTTAAAAGAGGATGCTGAAACCATTTTCCTTATGACAAACCTGCAATATTCTTATTTGAGTTCAAGTCTTGTAAAGGAAATCGCTTCCTATGGCGGTGATATTTCTAAGTTCGTTCCAAATGAATTGATTGAGCGTATATATGAGAAATATATTAAATAAGCAACTAATATAATCGAAATAGGGAGAATTCGAATGAGCAGTAAAATTGAACAGATTATTGAAGAAATCGAAGAGTACATCGAAGGCTGTAAATATCAGACATTTTCGTCAACAAATATTATTGTAAATAAAGAAGAACTTGAAGAATATATTGCTGAATTACGCCAGAAAACTCCAGAAGAAATTAAAAGATATCAGAAGATTATCAGCAATAAGGAAGCTATTTTAGCGGATGCACAGCAGAAAGCAGATCAGATTATTGCACAGGCTCAGGTTGAGACAAATCAGCTTATCAGTGAACATCAGATTATGCAGCAAGCATATGCACAAGCGAATGAAGTTGTTATGATTGCAACAAAACAGGCACAGGAAATTTTAGATAACGCGACCAACGAAGCGAACAATATTCGTATGTATGCGATGTCGTATACAGATGATAAGTTAAAAGGTATTGAAGATATTTTAAGCAATTCCATTGAAACTTCAAAGGTTCGTTATGAAAGCCTGATTAATTCCATGCAGGGATTTTTGGATGTGGTATCTGCAAACCGTGCAGAATTATTCCCGGCTGAACCGGAACCAGAAGAAGAGGAACCGGCAGTTAGTGATCCGGATGTATTAGAACCAATTGATTTATCTGTAGTTAATATTAAAAGTGAATAAAATATAATACATATACTATGCTAAGTAATGTCAATAATAGGGAAAGTGTCACTTTCCCTATTATGTATTTATAAATAGGAAGTCCCGAGTCTGCAAATACAGAATTGGTCTGTGCGATTCCAGAGATTCCGCCAAAGGACAAAAGCTGAATAGCCAGAATATACGTATGTTCAAAAGAAACCTGTTTACCTGCAAGCAATTGTATACCATTGGTAATTTCGAGGTTATTTAATAATATCTGAAGATAGAAAGGTGGTTCTTGAAAAAGAATCATTGTAATTTTTGCGAGGATGGAAAATAGCACAATGTATCCGCAAAGTTTGATTAAGGTTTGGAAACCATTTATAATACTAGTGTCAATAAGAGATATATTTAATTGAAAGTTCCTATTTCCTTCCATTGAATACAAAGGATCCGAGCTTGGAAAGTTTATGGTTTGAGTTGTTGTCTGTGTTTCAAAATCTATTTTTTGTGCGGTGTATATAGAATGAGATTTTCTATCTAATATTAATAGGATTGCAGCAAAACACAGTGGAATCAGATAGAGCAATATATAGGTAGCAGAAATGAGTGTTTGGGGAGAACTGTTTTCCATAGAAAAAAGAGCAGGCAATACAAATCCTCCCACATACATTGGACTGAAATTATTGGTCGCAACAGATAATATCGTTGCTTGTTTTTCAGATAACAGCTTATTTTTATAAAAATCAGATGCTAATTTGGCACCAATGGGAAAACCAAATGCGAACCCACAGCACATGGTAATGCCGATAGCCAAGATATTTCCACCTGCCGAAAAGCTTTTTAATAAATTGCTTTTCAGCAACAGAGAAGAAAGTATGGTAAATGGCAAAAGGGTAGGGAGAATCTGCTCAAACCAAACGAGAATTCCCTGTTTGGAGGCATCGATGATTTGAGCAGGATATAAAAGAGAAAACAAAATGAAAATGAAGAATACGCAAGTAAATAATAATTTTTTCATAGTATTATATATGAATCTAAGGAGGTTTTTATGAGAGTTTTAGAAAATTTACAACCGGAAAGAGTATTTTATTATTTTGAGGAAATCGCAAAGATTCCACATGGTTCCGGAAATACAAAGCAGATTAGCGATTATTTAGCAGCGTTTGCTGAAGAACACAATTTAGAATATTATCAGGATGAAATTAATAACGTGATTATGATTAAAGAAGCAACAGAGGGATACGAAGCTTCTGAGCCTGTCATTATTCAGGGACATATGGACATGGTTTGTGAAAAAGAAAGTGATTGTACCATTGATTTTGAAAAAGATGGGTTAGACCTTTATGTAGAGAATGGATTTGTAAAAGCAAAAGGTACAACGCTTGGCGGGGATGATGGTATTGCGGTAGCTTATGGCCTTGCATTAATGGAATCAACAGAACTTTCACATCCACGTTTGGAGCTTGTGATTACGGTAGATGAAGAAACAGGCATGGATGGTGCTTATGGCATTGATTTATCTATGTTAAAAGGCAAAAAAATGCTGAATATTGATAGTGATGAAGAGGGCATTTTCCTTACAAGTTGTGCAGGCGGAACAAGTGTGGAAGCAACAATTCCGGTAAAACGTAACACAGAAGAAGGTCTTGTTCTTGATGTAAAAGTAGATGGACTTTTCGGTGGACACTCCGGTGCAGAAATCCACAAAGAACGTGGTAACGCATCGATTCTTATGGGAAGAGTGTTGAATAATATCGCGAAAGAAGTGCCATTTGGTATCATTACTTTGGCTGGTGGCTTAAAAAACAACGCAATTCCAAGAGAATGTAACGCTTCTATTTTAGTTCCGGAAGAAGCGGTGGTACGTGTAGAAGAAATTATTGCAGAAAATTCTGAAATCTTCAAGAAAGAATTTTTCGCATCGGATGCTGGTGTGCAGGTGACATCTGTTCGTGGTGAAGTTCAAAAAGCAGCTATTTTGGATTTCGTATCCTTAAACAAAGTATTATGCTATTTACGCATGGTTCCAAATGGTGTACAGCACATGAGTCAGGCAATTCCGGGACTCGTAGAAACATCTTTAAATCTTGGTATCATGGAACTCAAGGAAGATGTATTCGTAACAGACACATCCATCCGTAGTTCTGTAGGCTCCCGTAAAGAAGATTTAAGAGACAAAATGGTAAATATCATTGAAATTGTTGGTGGAGAAGCAGAAGTAGTAGGCGATTATCCTGCTTGGGAATACAAAGCGGAATCCAAACTTCGTGAAGAAATCGCAGCTTCTTATAAAACTGTTTATGGCAAAGAACCAGTGTTCACAGCGATTCATGCAGGGCTTGAATGTGGTATCCTCTCTGAGAAGATTGCAGATTTGGATTGTGTATCTTTTGGACCGGCAAACTATGATATTCATACTCCACAGGAAAGATTGAACATTGAATCCACGGAACGTGTATGGAACTTCTTAGTTGAATATTTGAAACAGGCGAAATAATTTGAGCTTTCTATTTGTAATCAAAATCAGGTGATTAGTATGCTAAGAATTGATAAGTACCTTGCTGATTGTGGTATAGGTACACGAAGTGAAGTTAAAAAATATATTAAGGCAAAGCAAATTACTGTAAACGGTGAGGTAGCGGCGAAACCAGACCAGAAAATCGATGAAAATGTTGATGTAGTATGTTTCAAAGGTCAGCCAATTACATACGAGAAGTATGTGTACTATCTGCTTCATAAACCAGCAGGCTGTGTAACAGCAAAGCAGGACAATGTGCATAAGACGGTAATGGAATATTTTCCGGAAAATATTCGTGCAAAGGATATTTCTCCAGTAGGCAGATTAGATTTGGATACAGAAGGATTGCTTTTGTTTACGAACGATGGTCCATTGACACATCATCTGCTTAGTCCGACACATCATATTCCAAAGACCTACTATGCAGTGTTGGATAAAGAAGTACCGGTATCTGCGATTGAGTTATTCAAAGAAGGTGTAGATATTGGAGATGATAAGCTGACCTTACCGGCAGAGTTGGTTATTTTATCAGAAAAAGAAGCAGAACTGACAATTCATGAGGGGCGTTTTCATCAGGTGAAGCGTATGTTTGAGGCTGTTGGTTGTACAGTGACATATTTAAAACGTCTTTCTATGGGGAATTTAGAGCTTGGTGCTTTGCAAAAAGGCGAGTACAGAAAACTCTCTGTGGAAGAATTGAATATAATAAAATAGTAATTGCTATTTTTATTTATTGAATTAAGTGTGTATGAAGAATAGTTTTAGGAGAAGCAGATGATATGCGATACGAAGGTTATTTACCAATTTCAAAAAAAGATATGATAGAACGTGGGATAGAGCAATTTGATTTTGTCTATGTCATCGGAGATGCTTATGTGGATCACCCATCCTTTGGTCCTGCGATTATTTCGCGTATTTTGGAGTCTAGAGGATTCACAGTGGGAATTATTTCACAACCAAATTGGAAAGACGATACATCAATTTCTGTTATGGGTGAACCTCGCCTTGGGTTCCTGGTATCCGGTGGAAATATGGACTCTATGGTAAACCATTACTCGGTATCAAAGAAACGCAGGGAATCAGATTCTTTTACACCGAGTGGTGAAATGGGAAAAAGACCGGATTACGCTACAGTTGTGTATTGTAATCTGATTCGTCGCACCTATAAAAAGATTCCGATTATCATTGGTGGTATTGAAGCAAGTTTGCGAAGACTTGCACACTATGATTATTGGTCAAATAAATTGAAACGTTCGATTTTATTGGATTCGGGAGCAGATTTGATTTCCTATGGTATGGGTGAACGCAGTATCGTAGAAATTGCAGAGGCTTTGGAATCCGGTATCGAAGTAAAAGATATTACCTTTATTGATGGAACCGTCTATAAGACAAAAGACAAGGACAGTATCTATGATGCCATCTGGCTTCCGGAATGGGATGAGATTAAAGAAAACAAGCGTACCTTTGCGGAGAGTTTTTATACGCAATATTGCAATACAGATCCATTTTCCGGAAAACGCTTGGTGGAAGGATATGGCACCAATTTTGTTGTACAGAATCCGCCACAGAAGCCATTGTCACAAGAAGAAATGGATGCGGTGTATGCACTTCCATACATGCGAAATTATCATCCAAGTTATGAAGAGGCAGGCGGTGTACCTGCAATTCGTGAAATTAAATTCTCTTTAGTAAGTAATCGTGGTTGTTTTGGTGGCTGTAGTTTCTGTGCTTTGACATTTCATCAGGGACGAATTATTCAAACAAGAAGTCACGAATCCATTATTGAAGAAGCAAAGATTATTACACAAGATCCTGAATTTAAGGGATATATTCATGATGTAGGCGGTCCGACTGCAAACTTCCGTGCACCTGCATGTAAAAAGCAGTTAACCAAAGGTGCTTGTCCAAACAAGCAGTGTTTGTTCCCTACACCATGTAAAAATCTTGAAGTAGACCATAAGGATTATATTGAACTGCTTCGAAAATTACGTGAACTACCGAAAGTGAAGAAAGTATTTATCCGTTCGGGTATTCGCTTTGACTATCTGATGGCAGATAAAGACAAAACTTTTTTACGTGAATTATGTGAACATCATGTTAGCGGGCAGCTTAAAGTTGCACCGGAACATATTTCCAATGCGGTATTAAAGCGTCTTGGAAAGCCTGCGGTAGAAGTGTACAACAAGTTCGTACAGGCTTATAAAGATATGAATAAGAAGATTGGAAAGGAGCAGTATTTAGTACCTTACCTCATGTCTTCACATCCGGGTTCTACCTTAAAAGAAGCCATTGAACTTGCCGAATATTTGCGTGATTTAGGCTATATGCCGGAACAGGTGCAGGATTTTTATCCGACACCTTCAACCATCTCTACTTGTATGTACTACACAGGTTTGGATCCAAGAACAATGGAAGAGGTATATGTATCAACCAATCCACATGAGAAAGCAATGCAGCGTGCCTTGATTC
>CAYVGA010000031.1:368-19875 GCA_964449855.1 uncultured Lachnobacterium sp. | reverse complement strand
TTGTTGTTTCTGAAACAAATACAATTGATCAGGTAAGAAATTATATCATTGATGTAATTTATAAAGTACCTTCGATTGATAGTTTAGTAAAGCCGAATGCAGATGGTGAAGTTTATTTTACTTCGTTAGATAGTGTTACAGAAATTATAAATAGTGGAGTAGAAGCATTCCATGAGTTTAATTTCTTTTTAGGTTTAAATATCTCAGATACACCTATAAATATTGTAAAAGAAAGTTTTTCGGCTGGAAATTTCTTATTGGTTGTTGCAGCATTATTGATTCCGATTACATCTTATTTAACACAGGTAATTAGTATTAAATTAATGCCAACAGCGAATAACAATAATAATCAGAATGATATGATGGCTCAGCAGATGAAAATGATGAATACTATGATGCCATTAATGTCTTTATTCTTCTGCTTTACATTACCGGTTGGTTTGGGCATTTACTGGATTGTTTCAGCAGCTTACAGATGTATTCAGCAGGTTACAATTAATAAAGTAATCCAGAATATGAGTCTGGAAGATATTATTGAAAAGAATAAAGAAAAAGCAAAGAAAAAACAGGAACAGCGTGGTGTTTACGAAAGCCAGATGCGTGAAGCTGCGGCTATGAAAACAAGAACAATTGAAAACAAAGCAAACATTGGTAATTATGCAGAAAAAGATACAAATGCATATACGAATGCAAATAGAACTTATAAGCCAGGCAGTATGGCTGCAAAAGCAAATATGGTAAGAGAATATAATGAAAAAAATTCTCGTAAGTAATTGGAGGAGTTATAAAATGGAATTTATTGAAGTTTCAGCGAAAACTGTGGATGAAGCTTTGACAGAAGCTTCCATTAAGCTTGGGGTTCCAAGTAGTGAACTGGAATATGAAGTAATTGAAAAAGGAAGTGCAGGTTTCTTAGGAATTGGAAGCAAAAATGCAGTAATTAAAGCTTGGAAGAAGTTTTCTGCAGAAGGAAGTGTAAAAGATTTCTTAAAATCCGTATTTCATGCAATGGATCTTGCGGTTGAAATTATTGTAAAGGTAAACGAAGAAGAAAAATTGATTGAAGTCGATTTAAAAGGGGATGATATGGGTATCCTTATTGGTAAAAGAGGACAGACCCTTGATTCGTTACAGTATTTAACAAATCTTGCAGTAAACAAACATTCTGAAAACTATTATAAAGTGAAAGTAGATACAGAAGATTATCGCAAGAGAAGAAAAGATACATTGGAAAATCTTGCAAAGAATATTGCTTATAAAGTAAAGAGAACAAAACGTGCGGTTGCTTTGGAACCAATGAATCCTTTTGAGAGAAGAGTGATCCACTCTGCTTTACAGAATGATAAATTTGTTACAACACATAGTGAAGGTGAAGAACCTTATCGTCATGTTGTGGTTACACTTAAAAAATAAGTAAAAATTGGGCTGTCAGTTTGACAGCCCTTTGTTATATGTATAAAGGAGATTTTATGAAGTCAGATACAATTGCTGCAATTGCAACCGCTATGAGTCCGAGTGGGATTGGTATTATACGATTGAGTGGAGATGAGGCTTTTGAAATTATTGATAAAATTTATCGTTCAAAGTTAAATAAGAAAAAAATTAGCCAGTGTGATTCCCATACCATTCATTATGGATATATTTATGATGGGGATGAAATGATTGATGAAGTTATGGTGCTTTTGATGAAAGCTCCGAATACTTATACAAAAGAAGATACCATCGAGATTGATTGTCATGGTGGTGTTTTTGTTATGAAGAGAATTTTGGAAACAGTCATAAAATATGGTGCAAGACCAGCAGAACCGGGAGAGTTTACAAAGCGTGCATTTTTGAATGGGCGTATTGATTTAACACAGGCGGAGTCTGTTATTGATGTTATTAATTCAAAAAATTCCTTTGCGTTAAAATCTTCTTTAAGCCAGCTTAAAGGTGCTGTCCTTACGGATGTGAAAAAAATTCGTGGAGCAATTCTGCATGAGATTGCATTTATAGAAACTGCATTAGATGATCCGGAACATATTTCTTTAGAGGGATATAATGAAAAATTACTTTTTGTTGTAAACCATGAAAGAAAAGAGATTCAAAGACTTTTAGATTCTTCGGATAATGGACGCATTTTGAAAGAGGGAATTAATACGGTTATTTTGGGAAAACCAAATGCCGGGAAGTCCTCACTTTTGAATGTATTAGTGGGAGAAGAACGTGCGATTGTTACAGATATTGCAGGGACAACTCGTGATGTATTAGAAGAGCAGATAAATCTGCATGGTATTTCATTGAATATAATGGATACTGCGGGGATTCGCGATACAGAGGATGTTGTAGAAAAGATTGGTGTTTCAAAAGCAAAAGAGTATGCAAATAAAGCAGATTTTATTATTTATGTGATTGATAGTTCAACTGTATTGGATGATAGTGATTTTGAAATCATGGAGATCTTAAAAGATAAGAAAGCAGTTGTTCTTTTGAATAAGTCGGATTTGGATGTGGTGACTACCAAGGAAGAAGTAGAAAAACATTTGGATAAAACAATTATTGCTATTTCTGCAAAAGAAAATACCGGGATCGCAGAATTGGAAGATAAAATTAAAGAAATGTTTTTTCATGGAGAAGTTTCATTTAATGATGAAGTGTATATTACAAATATTCGTCAGAAAAATTCTTTACAGGATGCATTGGATAGTTTAAATTTAGTAATGCAAAGTATAGAAGATGATATGCCGGAAGATTTTTATTCGATTGATCTTATGAGTGCATATGAGTCACTTGGAAAAATGATTGGTGAGTCGGTAGAAGATGATTTGGTAAATGAAATCTTTAGTAAATTCTGTATGGGTAAATAGAGTTTTGTTTTAATTTTAGAAGGGTGGTAATATATGCCTAATATAGTAGAAAATTATGATGTTGTAATTGTAGGTGCCGGTCATGCAGGATGTGAAGCTGCGTTGGCCAGTGCGAGACTTGGAATGGAAACCATTATGTTTACAGTAAGTGTAGACAGCATTGCACTGATGCCTTGTAATCCAAATATCGGTGGAAGTTCTAAGGGTCATATTGTAAGAGAAATTGATGCTCTCGGTGGAGAGATGGGAAAAAATATTGATAAGACATTTATTCAGTCTAAGATGTTGAATAAGTCCAAAGGACCTGCTGTACACTCGCTTCGTGCACAGGCAGATAAAATGGCTTATACGATGGAGATGCGTCAGGTTTTAGAAAATACAGAACATCTTACAATTCGTCAGGCTGAAGTAAGTGAAATTGTAACAGATGATAGACGAAATATTACTGGCGTAAAAACGGTATCCGGTGCACTTTATAATTGTAAAGCGGTAATTATTTGTTCCGGTACGTATTTGAATGCGAGATGTTTAACAGGTGAAATGATCACATATTCTGGTCCGAATGGATTGCAGGCTGCAACACATCTTACAAATTCATTAATTGAACATGGTGTGGAAATGTATCGGTTTAAGACCGGCACACCTGCTCGTATTGATAAAAGAAGTATTGATTTTTCAAAAATGGAAGAGCAGTTTGGTGATGAGAGAGTAGTGCCATTTTCTTTTACAACAAATCCGGAGGATGTACAGATAGATCAGGTATCATGCTGGCTTACGTATACGAATCCAACAACGCATGAGATTATTCGTGCGAATTTACATCGTTCTCCAATGTATTCCGGCGTTATTGAGGGAACAGGGCCTAGATACTGTCCATCGATTGAAGATAAGGTTGTAAAATTTGCAGAGAAAGAACGTCATCAGATTTTTATTGAGCCGGAAGGATTACATACGAATGAAATGTATGTAGGTGGTATGTCTTCTTCTTTACCGGAAGATGTACAGCATGCGATGTACCGTACACTGCCTGGTTTGGAAAATGCAAAAATCGTGCGTAACGCATATGCGATTGAGTACGATTGTATTAATCCAAATCAGTTGTATGCTTCTTTGGAATTTAAACAGATCCATGGTTTGTTTAGTGCGGGGCAGTTTAATGGAAGTTCCGGATATGAAGAAGCGGCAGGACAGGGACTGGTAGCAGGTATTAATGCTGCAATGAAAATTTTAGGAAAAGATCCTTTGATCTTAGATCGTTCCGAAAGTTATATTGGTGTATTAATTGATGATCTTGTGACAAAAGAAACTTTTGAGCCGTACCGTATGATGACATCACGTGCGGAATATCGTTTGCTTCTTCGTCAGGATAATGCAGATATGCGTTTGACGAAAAAAGGGTATGAAGTTGGATTAATTTCACAGGAACGTTATGATTGGGTTTGCGAAAAAGAAAGATTAATTGAAGAAGAGATCTCAAGATGTGAAAATGTAAAGATAGGAGCTTCGAAAGAGGTTCAGGCTTTACTTGAAAGTTATGGAAGTATTCCGTTGAATACAGCATCCACGATTGCAGAATTGATCCGCAGACCGGAATTGGATTATGAAAAACTTGCACCGATTGATCCGGAAAGAAAGCCATTGGCTTATGATGTCATTGAGCAGGTAAATATTTTAATTAAATATGATGGTTATATTAAGAGACAGATTAAACAGGTAGAACAGTTTAAGCGTCTGGAGAAAAAGAAATTACCTCAGAATTTTGATTATGGCGAAATTAGTGGACTTCGTATCGAAGCAGTTCAGAAACTGAATAAATACCAGCCACTCAATATCGGACAGGCTTCTCGAATTTCCGGTGTTTCACCGGCGGATACGTCTGTAATATTGGTTTATCTGGAACAGTTAAAGTATTCAAATCCCGATTTGTTCTATCAGTTGAACGGACATATGGAGGAGGCTTAAAGATGGAATATAATTTTGATGCGTTTATAGATGAGTTAAAAAAGATCTCTGTTGAGCTTACTGAAAAACAGTTAGAACAGTTTCGTGTTTATTATGAAATGCTGGTTGAAAAGAATAAGGTTATGAATCTTACCGGAATTACGGAGTGGGATGAAGTGCTTGAGAAACATTTTTTGGATAGTATTTCATTAATTCGAGTTTGTGATCTTAGAAGAAATATTTCGATTATGGATATGGGGACCGGTGCCGGGTTTCCAGGGATTCCGCTTAAGATTGCTTTTCCGGAAGTTCAGGTAACTTTAGCAGATTCCTTGAATAAGCGAGTGTTATTTTTACAAGAGGTTATTGATGCACTTGGGTTAGAAAATATCGAGGCTGTTCATGGAAGAGCAGAAGATTTGGCAAGGGACAAAAAATACCGTGAACAGTATGATCTTTCTGTTTCGCGTGCAGTTGCAAATCTTTCGACTTTGACAGAATACTGTCTGCCGTTTGTAAAATTAGGTGGTCAGTTTGTTTCGTATAAATCCGGTGAGATTGATGAAGAAGTAGCAGGAGCGAAGAGTGCTGTATTTTTGCTTGGTGGTAAGATAAAAGAAGTTGTGAAATTTGAATTGGGGGAATCCGGTCGTTCGTTTATTGTGATTGATAAGGTAAAGGGAACACCGAAAACGTATCCGAGAAAAGCGGGGACGCCATCGAAGAAACCATTATAGATGATTTGAAAATGGACTATTGCAATGTAGTGTTGCGATAGTCTTTTTTTTATTTCATAGGAAAGACCTTGTTGCGTTAGTGTGTTAAAGGGTTAAAGTTCTGTGATAAAAGTTATTTTTGTGCAATATACACAAAGTGCAAAAATGAAAAAGGTCGGCTTGTGCAATGTGTACAGTATTTAAAAAGCTATTTTATGCTGTGTTTGAGAAGGTAAGATTTATTGATAAAATATGCATAAATATGCAAAATGCATGCATAATAAATATGCATAAATATACAAAATGAATGTATATGCAAAAAGCGTATTTATACAAGAAATATAGACGATAAAGATCTTGGATATCTGATGATGGGTGCCAGCATAGTTGAGAAAACAAATTGGTTTGAAAAATATGCCTGTCATTATATGTTATACATATACGATGAAGAGAACGGCGAGTTTGATGCGGAAGAAGATTGGCTTGAGGAAGGTGATATTCTCCTAAGAAGAGCGTTTCGAGACAGAACAAAAGAAATTATTATCAATATGAAGAAAGTATATGAAGATAATCTACAACAATTTTTTAAGGAAACATTTGGTTGCAGTGATGCCGTAAAGAGACTTTTATCGGCAGAACCACCTGTATCATAAATTTCATAAATGATGGTTGTTCGATAAGTTCCTTTTGATGGAAGAGAAAATGTACGTTTTCCGGAGTATCCATATGTGTATTAATTACAGCATGTTGAGTGTGTAATAAAGATGCAGTATTGTGGAAATGCAAAGAATTAGTATATTAAAACCACAAGATGTTTTGGTTTGAGGGTGAAAATTAGATGAAGAAAATGGCTTGTTTTTGCCCATTTTTTATGCCTTGATTTAGAAATGCACTCTAGAAAAAGAATGAATTGCTTTTTGGTTGCCGATTGCTTTCAAAATAAATCATGTTAAAATATACTTGTAGAATATAATCAGAAAAAATATACAGAAGGATGAATTAATGGATAATACTACTATAGGAGCAATTATCGCAACACTTCGATATGAAAAGAAATACTCTAGAAAGAAATTGTGCCAAGGCTTATGCAGTACACAAATGCTAATAAAGATAGAAAATGATGAGGCAGATGTTGACAAATTTATGTTAGACATGCTATTGCAACGTCTTGGAAAATCTTCAGATAAATTAGAGGTTATTTTATCGGATGAAGAGTATGAGAAAATCTATATCAGAGACTATATTGAAGAGTTGATTTGGAAAAACAAAAAGTATGAGGCAGATGTTCTTTTGAAGAAATATGAAGAACGATATGCAAGGGATAGTAATGTACAAAAAATGTTTGTTCTTCGTACAAAAGCTTATATTAGCCGTAATTTAGAACATGATATAAAGAAGACAGAAGAATATATTAGGCTGGCAATTGAGACGACACTGCCAGGAATTAATAGTGCGAATATAAAAAAATATTTGTTGGCAGGTGCAGAAATAGAGAATATGCTTGAACTAGGGCGTTGCCTATTTGAGCAGGAAAAAATGGAAGAGACTGAGGAATTGTTAGTGGCATGTCAAGAGTATATAGATATTAATGTCACTGATGAGGTAGAATATACAAAGTTGAATAGTAAATCTTCATGGTTGCGAGCTTGTATTTATGTAAAAAGAGGTGCATATATGCAGGCTTATCAGGTGTGCGAGATTGCTATGGAATGGTTGCGTAAATATGGGATTCTTTGTTTTATGATTCCGTTACTTGAACAGTTATTATACTGTAGCGAAAAGTTAGGAATAGATTCAAATAAAAATAAATGGAAGATATATTATGATATTTTGAATAAATTGTATCATGATTACGGTGAAAGCTGGTATTCGCAAGATTCGTTATTTCATAACTGTTTTCAGACGAGTTATCATCTTGCAAGTGAATTCATACGACAAGAACGGCAAGCACAAGAAATGACGCAGGAACAGTTAGTAGAAGGAGTATATGAGGCACCAGAAAATTTGTCTCGCGTGGAGCATGGAAAAGCCATGCCTACGAGAAAGAAATTTGAGGGGCTAATGGATAATTTGGGATTTGAGAGAGGGAAATATTGTGGAACAGTAATTGTTGATGACTTCAACGTACTTGAACAGAAATATGAGATAGATATTTTGATTGGAACTGGAATGTATGAAGCTGCTCAAGAAAAATTTAGTTATTTGTGCGAAGTATTAGACTGTAATAAAAAGATGAATGCTATAGCATTAGAAATATATCAAATTTTGATAGATGTTGGAATCGAGCAAATCGGTGTTGAAACAGCATATGAAAAACTTGAACTATTATTGGAAGACAGTTTATTGTTAAAGAATGGAAAAATATATAGGGTACCTTTCTATAATGAGTTGTTAGCGCTAAATATGATGTGTAGCAACCTAAAGAAAATGGAAAAGTGGGAGGAAGCAAATTTAATTTATGAAGAGATTATAAAAACGGTAGAGCAAAGTAAAATTGATGCAAAATATCAAAATGTTATTTTGTCTTTGATATTAGCAAATGCAAATTTGTTTGATACAGATATAAGCAGATGCAATAAGGGGATTTCTTATGAGCTGTCTTGTGGAAAGGGAAAAATGCTATATATGCATTTTGCGTCACAGCTCGGATTATTAGAGAATGAAAGTGACGAGCGTGAAATAGCATACATTGCATATTATTTAAGTGATTTGTTTTTCCGGGGGCAAAATAGACAACAAATAAGAAATTATTATGAAAAAACATATGGAGAGAAGCTGCTATAATTATTGCCCAGTTACTTCATCTTTCAAACCTATGGAAGGAGAGGCAGAGTAAGTGCTGATTTCACTAGATGATGTTGTTGGTATTGTTAGACTCAGAGTTAAAATAAGTAGCAAAAGGGTAGTTTTTAATTTTTTCATAAGTATAATACCTCGTTTCATTTTAAAATTTTTCTCATAAAATATATATAGTTTGTCTTAAAAAGAACATGACTTTTTGGTTACAAAAAAAGAATAAAACTTGTAACTGAGAAGATATGTTCTTTTTGACGTAAAAAAGTACAATGATGAGGGGAGGGTAAGATGTTGCCCTCCCAATTTGTCGTATATTAAATGTTAGTAGGAAGTTTTAAATAGTCAATTAAAAGATAATTTATAGTAGAGGTGTAAAAAATGATATCGGTACCGAAATATATAAGAATAACACAAACTAGAGAACAAGAGGATGAATATAACGTATTTAACTCAAGGACGGGTGAGGAATATGTTATTGATCAAACAATGTATAATATATTACAAGAGATAAAAAATGCATCTCTAGATAATAGGGAAGATTGCAAAAAATTATAGAGAGATATGCCTCGAACTTTGAAGAAATAAGTGAAATTTTATTCTCAGAAGAACTTCTGATAAATAGTTCAAAAGTCGAGCTGAATAATATATTGCCTTCTAAAAAAATCGAATATCCATTAACAACAATAACAATAGAATTAACGAACTTGTGCAGTTTAAATTGCATTCATTGTTATGGAGCTTTTGGAAGAAATACCAAACGAATGGAATATTCATTGGAGGAAATCCAACAACTAAAGAAAGAATTCGACTATTTACATGTACGATCGATAGTTTTGACAGGTGGTGATTTGTTTTTAAATAATGATACTGTGGATATAGTACTTTATTTATTGGAAAATGGATTTAAAGTGACAGTATTGACTAATGGTTGGGCGGATATAACTACTTTTTGTCAAGTAGTTAAGGATTATCAGTTGGCAATGATTTTTAGTTTGGATGGATTAGAAGAAACTCATGATTTTATTCGTGGTCGAAGAGAGGCATTTACACATGCTATGAAAGCAATTGAAGTAGCCAATATGTATGATAATATATCTATTGGAATTAACATAACAATTATGAGAAAAAATATTTCTGAAGTAGAGAAGTTAGAAGAGTATATAAAAAAATTATATCCAAATATTTCAATTAATAAAGGATTAATTATTCCAGTAGAAGGCATAGAGCAATCATTTAGAATAGATGAGTTTGAGCATATACATGATATCTGTCCATCGGTATTGCGTAAATTTGATAAAGGAAAAGAACGTATAGAAAGATGTCAAGGTGGAATTACACTATGTTCATTAGATGCTGATAGAAATGTGACTATTTGTGCTGCGGCAAGGGGAAGTAAATTTTTATTTGGCAATATATATGATAGAGAATTATCAGATATTTGGGTGAATCCTCCGGTGCACATAAGTCAGATGAGGAGTGAAAAGCATCTTGATGGAGAAAAATGCAGAAACTGCAATAAATATGAAAAATGTAAAAATATTCAAGATTGTAGAATATATGCAGAAGGATATAGTGGAGATATAAGTGATGCTAACCCAATATGTTGTTTTATAGCTGGTAAATAAAAATTATGTTATGTTGTTTAGTCTAACGGTTTTATAACACATATTTATATCTATGAAGACTAGTGAGAAAGAGAGCATATATTATAAAATGACTAAACAGATTGTAAAAATATAATTTCGAAAGAAAGCAGAGGATATGAGATGAAAACATATTTTAGAATGTTAAAGAACATTATAAAAAGAAATAAGAGGCAAACGACAATTTGTTTTATAATAATGCTGTTTATGTCTGTATTGCAGGTTCTAATTCCATTAGCTATGAAGGGTATGGTAGCTCAAATAGAGGAATATGGGTCAATTAAAATTTTTTTTGTTTGTATTGGGACTTATGCACTCATGTGGTTAAGCTATAACTTAATTAATGTAAAGTGGTATAAACATATAGATATTTTGGGAGAAAAAGTGCTCTGGTTTATTAGAGAAAATATATATAATGTTGTTTGGAATTGTGAATATGAAACATATTCTGAATTTAATAAAGAGTATTTAAAAAATGTCCTTTTTACAGATGTAATTAATGTTTATGGTAATATTATTTTGTATTCATTAAATATTATTGCTGATTTATTTATGATTTTTATATTTCTAGGAGTATCCTTCTGTGTGGACATAACGACGACAGTAATACTTATAATTGCGGTTATAATTGGTTTTTTGCTTTCTATATTTACGAAACCAATAATGGCAGAATATTCCATGAGTGTTAATAAAGCGCTAAAAAAAGATAATGCAACGAATAACGAATGTGTTGATGCGATTGAACTAATAAGAACAAATGGTTTACAAGATTATTATAAAGGAAAAGTACAAAGAAGTATTCATGAGTTTATTGAGATTGCAATTAAATCTGATCAGAAGACTGTATTTTTACAGAACATGATGAACCATTATCATCAAATTATGGTAATGGTTATAACGGGTTTTTTAGTATTAAATGCAAGAGCAACGAGTGCAGGAACACTTGTCTACTATATTTATGTTACAAATCTGATTATTGAAAAAAGTCAAACAATAGAAGGAAATATTTATAAATTCATGAAAAATATGGCTGCTTTTGAAAACATAGATAAGATATCTAAAACGACAGTTGTTACGAATACAGAAGGAGAAGAGGTTTCCAATATTTCAGAAATTGTATTTGATAATGTAAGTCTATCTTATAAAGACGGAACAGAAGTGATAAAAAACAAATCGTTTACAATGGCAAGAGGGGATGCAATCCTTATTAAAGGTGAAAATGGGAGTGGAAAATCAAGCGTATTAAAAATGATTACTGGACTTATTTCACCAAGTGATGGGGAAATAAGATACGATGGTATTTCCTTTAGGGACATTAACAGACAATCTTTGTATAAAAGCATTTGTTATCTAAATCAGGAAGAATTATTGCTCAATGAAACACTACTAGATTATTTGTCTATTATTTCGCATAAAGAAATTTCACAAAGTGATTATGATGATTACATATCAAAGGTTAATTTGACAAGAGAGTATGGGATGATTTCGGATAATGGGAAAAATTTTTCGGGCGGAGAGAAGAAAAAAGCTATTATTATGAAACTCTTGGCAAGGAAAAATGAGGTTTCAGTTATTCTTTTAGATGAAATAGAAGCTGGGTTAGATAAAAAGAGTCAGAAGATTATGGATGAAATTGAAAGAGAGTTATTAGAGGATAAAGAAAAATATATAATTATTAAAATATCTCATGGTGATATTAGTAACATTAATGCATACAACAAAGTAATAGAGCTTAATCAATAACATTACATCTGTTTCCGAAAGAGGAAAATGGAAAAGTAAATGTTTTCTTATTCTTTAAAGCACATAAAGAGAGACAGGCTGTAATGTTAGGAAAGCCTAATTTGAAAAAGATGATGTAGTTATGTCAAAATTATTGTAGTTGCAATAGGAAAATGCTAAACTAAAATTGTAACCTGTTTTGTTATTCGAATTGTTACATATATGAAAGCAACAGAAACCAATACTTGATAGCAGGAGGTACAGCTTATGAAAGAGGGGAAACTATTTCAGCTTAAAAAATACTATGAAGAAATGTCGGCGAAAAAAAGAGCTGCATGCGTAATACTGCTTATTGCCATTATCATATTAATCATTACCGTGTGCACACAACAGAGTGGAAAAGTGATATTCCGTAATGGTAAGTTTACGGGCATTACCTCCGATGGAGTAGGAGTAGATGATGAAATGCCTGTATTTTAGGATGCGACCATAAAGATTAATTCCCTTGATGTACATAATGATGTGGATATATCCGGAAAAATCACTACTGTAGATGGGGATGTGAAATTCCATTTTACGGGGGAGTTATATGTGAGTGAGAAACAGGCACAGGAAATAGAGGCATATGTTGGGAAAGTTGTGGATCGTAAAAATAATTTTACGGTAAATTATTTTGAAATCAAGAATGATACAAGCTATGATCTGTTAAAGTATTCAGAAAAAAATTTAAGCAAACGTATCATCAGTTTTGATTTGGAGCGAAATGGAATGAACTATTATTTTGAATTGGATATGGATGCATTGGGTGTTTCATTTGATGCGGAGAGTATTACAGAACAGGCTCCAAGTGAAATTGATTTTTATGAGAATTATGTGAATGAAGAAAAGTCTGTTGCTCCATGTATCATTCCGTCTAACGCTGAAGAACATCAAAAGGACGACTTGGAAAGTGCGAATATGCATTACTATCTGGCGGTAGGGGATCGTTGGTATTATAAGCAGGTTGTGGATAGCTGGTTTGGCAATGAAACAATATATGAATACTATGTAGAACCGGAAGTGCAGGGAATAATTATGGATGTTGGGACGGGTGCAAGTTCAATTTGGACATCGAAATTTTCGTTTTGGGGTTATGTTGAAAAAGATGGTGTACGTATAGATAATGTAAATAATGTTTTTCATATCGGGTCAGGTATTGGTGAGAGTGAGGATTCTGGCGAAACTCAAATCGAATTTCAAATGTATCTGGGTGATAATACGGGATATACTTCCGGAGATTATGAAGGAAGATGCAGAATAAATGGAGTGGAAGATTATTATCAACATGGATTTGTAAGTGGATATGGTGAGTATTCGGTTGTTCAAGAACCATTGGAACAGTCGATTTCATTGGATAAAACGAGCCACTGTATCTCATTTTTCGGATATGTTGCTACGATAGATTCATCAGATGTTCCGAATCAGGAAACGGATTGTGTTGTTCGCTGGAGTTATAATATGTATTATAACAATAAAGTTCTGGAGAATGGTTCTGCGACAATTGAAAAGACGATTAGCTATGGAGTGAATATGAAACCATAGATGATCTGGTAACTATTTAGCACAGCTCAAAACACTTGTGAGCAAACCCATCAGCGAAGCTGATTTTTCATGGGTTTGCGAATCGTAATTATTCAGATACTGAATAATTACGATTTCTGTAAAATAACCAGTATGTGTAGTAATGAAATAGAAAACATTAAGAAGATGCTTAAGTAAACAACTCGTTCAAAAGCTTATTCGTGAAATTTACGAAGAGGTTGTGGAAAAGAACAGATGTATAATATTACGATAAAATGGACTATTGCAATTCGGCTGCAATAGTCCATTTTATCGTAATATTATAGTTATGTTAATGTTTCACGTGAAACATTATTATGAAAGCTGTTCTTCAATAACAGAGCATACTTTTTCAGGCACTTCCATATGAGGATACAAATTACCATTTGTGAGTTTGATGATTTTAATATCCGGATTTTCTTTGTGATAATCATCTAAGGCAAGCGTATACTTGTTCATTTCACGACTTCCAATAATAATGGTTGGAGTAGTGAGAGCTTTTAGTGCATGAGAAACACTATTGTTCAAATAATTTCCGATCATGCTTGCATATAAATACTTACCGTTGCTTCTGTCAAGATGAGCAGACTCGTAATAAATGTCTTCCATAGCAGAAGAGATGAGTTGTGGTTTTTTATAATATTCTGTACGGAATGCTTCATCTATTCTGTCAGAACTATTCATCTTATTGTAAATGAAAGTTCCGATAAAAGGAAGCTCTATTAGTCGTTTCATGAGTTTGGATTTTGTATCAGGAATGGTATCTAATTGGGTTAATGGTACAGGATTAATGAATACCATCTTTTCAAAAAGATCTGCATCGATATGGTTTGCAAGTATAACAAAGGAAGCTGACATATGAGTAGCTACTACGGTTGTTTTTTCCTGAATAACATTTTTAACAAAATCAGTCAAAAGCTGAACGTATAAATAGTTGGTGTATTCCAATGCAGGTTTATCTGATCTGCCGCATCCGATTAAATCGATGGTGTAGACAGTATGTTTCTTTTCAAAACGGTGAATGATTTTTTTCCATTCTTCAGAAGAAGCAGTAGCGTTCAAGTCGTGTACTAATAAGATTGGTGAACCACTACCTGATTTTGTGTAGTAAATATTGCCGTGTTTCCATGCATAATATTCTCCGTTTGTATCTTTTAATAGATTGTGTTTTGTTGCGGTTTGTTCAATAAATCTATTATAAGCATAGATACCTGTAAGTGCTGCACCAACACCAAAAAGAAATAATTTTGTGTTTTTTTTCATAGGAACCTCCTTTAATTTTATATTTATATTATAGACATATTTCGGCTAATATACAAACAAATTATTTATTACTTTTCAAGTATTTTAAAATGAATTATAATTATCGGAGAAAATAATGTGGATGGGAGAAAGCGTATGGTAGTTGGGTATTTGGAAAAAATTAAAAATAAATTTGTGGAAGATAAAATGGAGAAAGATGCTGAATTGATAAAATTAAGTATTCAATATAAAGAAAATGCGGCATTTATTCAAATATTAGAAAAAGAAAATAATGAATCATTTGAAGCATTTACACCGAGAACTGTAAATAATCATCATAAAAAAAAGATGGAAGAGATGAAAGCAGAGCAGAAACTTATAGAGGAACAAATAGAGAATTTAAACGCTGAATTAAAAAGTTTGGAAAAAGAGTTGGAAGAAATTGAACGTGTTATTAAAGTTGCAAAAAGAAAAATAAGATAGTGTGTATTTTTAAAAACATAAAGAAATGTTTCACGTGAAACATTTCTTTTTTTAAACTTATATGATAATATGAAAGTGCAAGATATTATTTTTAAGTTTATGCTTGTACAATATCTGGATAAATAACAAAATGTTTCACGTGAAACATTTTTGAGATAAGAAAGGAAGAACGAATGGGAAGAATAATCGCAATCGCAAATCAAAAAGGCGGAGTCGGAAAGACAACTACATCAATTAATTTAGCTGCATGTTTAGCAGAAAAAGGAAAGAAAGTATTGGCAATTGATTTGGATCCACAGGGAAATATGACAAGTGGATTAGGGGTAGATAAGAATAATGTTGAAAATACAGTATATGAATTAATGCTGGATGAATGTACAATTCGTGAAAGTATGCAGGATACAGTAGTAGATAATTTAAAAATTATTGCTTCTAATGTAAATTTAGCCGGTGCAGAAATTGAATTATTAGGTATTAATGATAAGGAATATATTTTGAAGACAGCAGTGGATTATATCAGAGATGACTATGATTTTATTATTATAGACTGTCCTCCTTCATTAAATATGTTAACGGTTAATGCTATGACAACAGCGGATACGGTGCTTGTTCCGATTCAGTGTGAATACTATGCGTTAGAAGGTTTAAGTCAGTTAATGCATACGATTGACTTGGTTCAGCAGAGATTGAATCCAAAGTTATCAATTGAAGGTATTGTGTTTACTATGTATGATGTGAGAACAAATCTTTCAAATGAAGTAGTAAAGAATGTAAGGAATAATCTGGATGCTAAGATTTATAATACAATGATTCCTAGAAATATTCGTTTGGCTGAAGCTCCATCTTATGGTATTCCAATTAATATGTATGATGCAAAATCTTCTGGTTCTGAAAGCTATAAAAATTTAGCACAGGAAATCATTGATAGAAAGGATGCTTAAAAAAACATGGCAGTAAAAAAAGGTGGATTAGGTAAAGGGTTAGATTCTTTAATTGCAAACAGGGTAGAAAAGCCTGTAGTGGAGGTTGCTGTTGAGAGAACAAGCGGAGATGTTTTTGTAAATATATCAAAAGTAGAACCGAATCGGGAACAGCCAAGAAAAAAGTTTGATGAAGATTCTTTATTGGAATTAGCAGAATCAATCAAACAGTTTGGTATTATTCAACCACTTTTGGTTCAGGAAAGAAGCGGTTATTATGAAATTATTGCCGGTGAAAGAAGATGGAGAGCTGCAAAGCTGGCCGGGCTGAAAGAAGTTCCTGTTATTATTAAGAATTTAAAAGAACAGGAAATAATGGAAATTTCTTTGATTGAAAATATTCAGCGTGAGGACTTGAATCCAATTGAAGAAGCACAGGCATACAAACGTCTGCTTACAGAGTTTCATTTAAAACAGGATGAAATAGCGGAGAGGGTTTCTAAGAGTAGAACTGCTGTAACAAATGCTATGCGTTTGTTGAAGTTGAACGAAAAAGTACAGCAGATGCTGATTGATGAAATGCTTACCACGGGGCATGCAAGGGCATTGCTTGCAATTGAGGATGAAGAGAAACAGTACGAAATCGCACAGATAATTTTTGATGAAAAACTTAGTGTGCGTGAAACTGAAAAACTGGTAAAGAGTGTTCAGAATCAAAAAGAGATTGTACCTGTTCCTGCAAAGAAAACGGATCCACAAATGCTTGCTATCTATAAAGATTTGGAAGAACAGATGAAATCAATTTTGGGTACTAAGGTATATATCAATCCAAAAGATGATAAAAAAGGTAAATTGGAAATTGAGTATTATTCGCAGGAAGAACTGGATCGTATTATAGACTTGCTTCGTACAGTCGAGCGATAAACGTGAAACATAAAAGATAAATTGAAAGGTAATCAAAAGAGAAGTTAGGAGATATTATGATTTCAGAGTTATTAGGAATTGATTCCGATTATATTATTATTGGATTAGTTGTGATCACTATAGTTTTGCTGGTGTTGTATATAGTGAATATAGTGCAGATTTCCCGAATAAAAAAGAACTATAAAATTTTTATGAGTGGAAAAGATGCAAAAAATCTGGAAGATACTTTAATAAAAAGATTGGATCAGATAGATGGATTGTTAGAAGCAAATGAGGCAAATGAAAAAAGTATTCAGCAAATATCTAACAAGATGAAGCTTGCGTTCCAAAAAGTGGGATTGGTAAAATACGATGCCTTTCATGAAATGGGAGGAAAACTTAGTTTCTCATTGGCACTTTTGAATGAAACAGATGATGGATTTGTTATGAATGCAGTACATAGTAGAGAGGGCTGTTATACTTACATCAAAGAGATCATTGCTGGAAATCCAATTGTTATGTTAGCGGAAGAAGAAAAAGAAGCTTTGGAAATGGCAAAAAATTCGAATAAATAAATTTGGAAAACATACTGCATATTTTTTATACAGTATGTTTTCTTTTTTATTGTTCTATGGTATGATAGAAAAGAAGTGTATTATTATGTAAGGAAGGCAAAATACGTGCATAAGTTTTTGAGAGCAGTTGGATTTTCAAATATAAAGAAAAAGGATTTGGAAATTATTACGGAAGATATTATAGAAAAACCAGACGTGATAAAAGTAACCAAAGACTCAGAAGGAAATGAGTTTACGGAGTTGTCAAAGATGTATGCAAGTGATGTGGGAATTACTATTCGTGGTTCTTATGATGAAAATGATGTCTTTCATATGGATTATTATGTACCATTTGCATACTCCAATGAAATCTCTACAAACGAACAGATTGAGATTGAAAAGCATGCAGAGAAAGAATCTTATGCGGGTGTCTGCGATGAAATGCGTTTGGGTGTTGCTTTGATTTTTTATTTACAAAATGTAGCAGATTTTTTATCTGAGCATCGTAATAATATTCATGTGAAAGGATTGCATGGTGCTTTTTTATGCGGTTTATCTGTAGATGGGAAAGTCATTCTTCCAATTCAAGAGAAAGTGTTGGAGAAACAGAGTGCAAACAATAAGAAAGAAAAAAGAAACCGATTGATTGCGGAAGCAAGAGAAGGAAATGAGGAAGCAATCGAAACTCTGACATTAGAGGACATGGATACATATAATGTAATTGCAAAGCGGATTCGAAAAGAGGATGTGTTTTCCATTGTGAGTTCTTCTTTTATGCCATATGGCATTGAGAGTGATCATTATTGTGTATTAGGAGAAATTTTGGAAGTAGAAGAGATTACAAATTTTTTATCTGGTGAAAAATTGTATTACATGAAACTGGAATGTAATGATATAATATTTTGTGTGATCATCAATAAAAAAGATTTACTTGGTGAACCGGCTGTTGGAAGAAGATTTAAAGGAAGTATTTGGATGCAGGGAACTGTATGTCTTTGATATTGTTAGCACCTATAGCTCAGCAGGATAGAGCGACCGCCTCCTAAGCGGTAGGCCGCTGGTTCGAATCCAGTTAGGTGCATTATTATAAATAGATGAATTTATGGGGGATGTTTAAAATGGATGATGCAAAAGAAAAAGAATTGAAACAAGAAGAAAATCAGAAAAAGGAAGAGAAACCGAAAAAAGAAAAAAATCAGAAGAGTCAGATTATAGTATCAGTTTTTATGCTAACCGTTGCTTTATTGGCAGGGGGCTATGTGATGATTAATTTGAAAGAAAACACTCCTTTGATAATGGGTGTGGCTGCCGCTGCTTTAGTTTCTGTATATGTGCTGACAAATGCAATTTTGACATTCTGTGAAACAAGAGAGGCAAAGAGAGAAGAACATTTTGAGAATCTTCACAAATCACAAAAAGCTTCTTATATTATCTTGAAGAAAAATTTTGATGAATTGGAAGATAAGTTTAGAGAATTGCAGGAGCTTTCAAAACTACAGAAAGAAGAGATTATCAATGCACAAAAAGGTATTTCCAAAGTAAGTATTAACCGCAGTAAACAAAATACAGATGTACTTATAGAATCAAATGAAAAGCTTTTGGAGAAATTCAATGCATTGGAGGAAACATACAATACGAAACTGGAAAGTTTCTCAGAAGAACAGGCAATGAAATTGTCGGATATAGAGACACAGGCAGAAGAAAAAATTCAGAGTTTGGTTACAATGTTAAAGGATATGGAACTTCGTTTGAATCAGGTTATTGTAGAGCGAACAGAGGCAGTTATGTCCGCACCTATTGCACAGGAATCGCTGATAGAAGTTCCATTGGAATCTGAGCCTATCATAGGGTTAGAACCGATTGTAGATTTTGAATCAATTATGGATTTTGAACCAATTATAGAAGATGAAGTTTTGGTAGAGGAATCAGAACCAGAGCCAGTGGCAGAAGAGAAGCCGCCAATGCCGGATATGTCAGATCCAAATAAGATGATGAGTCCTGATGATATCGCAGCGTTACTGGCAAATATGAATGCAGAACCAGAACCAGAGCCAGTAGTGGAAGAAAAACCACCAATGCCGGATTTATCAGATCCAAATAAGATGATGAGTCCTGATGATATCGCAGCGTTACTGGCAAATA
>CAYVGA010000031.1:0-268 GCA_964449855.1 uncultured Lachnobacterium sp. | reverse complement strand
CAGAGCCAGTAGTGGAAGAAAAACCACCAATGCCGGATTTATCAGATCCAAATAAAATGATGAGTCCGGAAGATATTGCAGCACTTCTTGCAAACTTATAAAGTAATTAAGATAGCAGCGACAAAGTAAAAATGGTCGCTGCTATATTTTTTTTCTTGTATCTAATTATTCAGCATGATACAATGAAAGGCATAAGGGGAAACGTATATAAAGGAAAGGAGATTTTTACAATGAGAACAATTACTCTTATGAAAGAGGCTCGCTTTGC
>CAYVGA010000030.1:4126-20267 GCA_964449855.1 uncultured Lachnobacterium sp. | reverse complement strand
CATTTTTAAAATTGTGCATGCCAGAAACCAAAAATGCAATTCCGGCTTGCTATAAACCTCTCTCATCTTCAAAATCATGCATGTCAAAATTCAAAAATGCAATTTCAGCTTGCCCTATCTTCCCACGATTCCAAAATCAAGCATGCTAAAAACCAAAAATATGAAATCAACATGCTTTCTCTTTCAAAAGATGAAAATGAAAGCATGTTGATTTTTTCAAATGAAATATAGCTTGTTCACTACAATTCAAAACATATTTTAATCTCATAAAATCTATCCACAAAATTACATTTTGCGGCAGCTCCTAATTACTATACAAGGCTCTTCGTAATATAATACATATAATCCGGCAGATCTTTCTTCATTGCAAGTGCCTCATCAATATCAAAATCACAGAATTCTCCATTCTTATATGCAACAACACGATTGGATTTGCCTTCGCAGAGAAGATCTACCGCCATCGCACCCATTGTGGTTGCATACACACGGTCTTTACAGGTTGGCATACCGCCTCGCTGCATGTATCCTAAAATAGATGCACGTGTTTCCATACCGGTAGCTGCTTCGATACGCTTTGCCATCTCCTGTGAGTTTCCAATACCTTCGGCATTGATAATGATGTGATGCTGTTTGCCTTTTTTGCGGTTCTCCAAAACGTGATTAATGATTTCCTGTTCATTGTAGCTGTATTTTTCCGGAAGCAGAATATCTTCTGCGCCACAGGCAATACCACACCATAATGCAATGTATCCGGCATGACGTCCCATTACTTCTATAATAGTACATCTTTCGTGTGAAGTAGAAGTATCACGAATTTTGTCAATGGCATCCATTGCCGTATTAATCGCGGTATCAAACCCTACGGTATAGTCTGTACATGCAATATCCAAGTCAATGGTACCCGGTACTGCAACAGTGTTCACTCCAAGAGCTGCAAGTCTCTGTGCACCACGGAAAGAACCATCACCGCCAACTACTACAAGTCCATCGATATTATGTTTTCTACAGATGTCTGCCGCACGTTTCTGTACATCCGGATCTACGAATTCCAAACAACGTGCAGTCTGTAATTTGGTTCCACCACGCGAAATGGTATCGGATACACTCGATGCATCCATATCAAAAATCTCTTCATTCAAGAGACCTGCATACCCCCTCATAATGCCTTTCACTTTTTTTCCTTTGTAAAGTGCTTCACGTACAACTGCACGAGTAACCGCATTCATACCCGGAGCATCTCCACCACTTGTTAAAACAGCAATTGTTTTTATTTCAGACATTTCCCCTGCCTCCTGAATTTGAATTATTATATCGAAATAACCTTTCTTTTATTCTATCCTTTTTCAGTCTAGTTTTCAATGCTCTTTTCGACAACTTTCACGTTTTCTTGTCCTAAAAATTTCGTTAAAGCTCCCAATAATTCTGCATTTACTTTTACCGTTTGATTTTTGCCAAGACGCTTCTTTTGTCTAGTGGCAGCAACAAAAATTACAACCTCATCATTTCCATCGGAGTCATACAGAATATCCATAAGAATCTTTTCTTTTTGCTTGTATGCTTCCATTGTCTCAAATTTCAGCCACAAGTCACATGGAATATCACCAAATGGAATGATTCTGCTGCATATAATTTTACCGTCTTTTTCATCTTCTACCGCAGCCTGACCAATGACAAATACTTTTTCATCTTCACTCAGATAGCGCTGATAACGCTCATATTCTCTTGGAAAAACAATCACTTCTACGGTTCCGGATAAGTCTTCTATGCTGATATATGCCATCGCCTTGTTGTTCTTTGTGAAACTGACTTTTTTCTGAGAAATCATTCCACCTACAATGACTTTCTGATTGTCTTTTACCTTTACTACTGCAGCTTCTGCATCCCCGGCTATACCATCCATCTGTTCCAAACGGAAGTCCGATGCAAGTGCCGTAATATTCTTATTGATTTTGAGCATATGTTCTTCCAATGGATGTCCGCTTAAATAGATGCCCAATACTTCTTTTTCAAAACCTAAGAGCATTTCTTTTGGAAATTCCCCCACATCCTGATATTGGATTTCATAGTTCTTTTTTTCATCCTCAGATACCAAATCAAACAGGCTCATTTGTCCTGCCACTGCCGTTCTCTTTTTCGAAGTGACCTGATCCACCATTGCTGCATAAGCAAAGGTCATCTGTTTGCGTGTCCCATCCAGACTATCACAGGCACCTGCTTTTATCAGGTTTTCAATGGCACGTTTGTTGATGTCACGCTCTGCAACACGCTCAATAAAATCCTGTAAAGTACGGTATTGTCCACCAATTCTGCGTTCCTGAATGATTTTATCCACAACCGGACGGCCAATACTCTTGATAGCATATAATCCGTAACGAATTTTATTACCCTCAGCAGTAAATACACCTTGTCCGGCATTGATATCCGGTGGAAGCACTTCGATATTCATTTCCTTGCAGTGATACAAGTATTCCGATGCTTTATTAGCATTATCAATGACAGAAGTCATCAGTGCTGCCATAAATTCTACCGGATAATTGTATTTCAGCCATGCGGTCTGCACACCGATTACCGCATATGCTGCGGCATGGGATTTATTAAATGCATACTTCGCAAAATCTACCATGGAATCGTAAATCTTATTCGCTGCACTTTCTGAAATGCCGTTTGCTACACAGCCTTTGATGTCCTGCTCGGGATTGCCGTATACAAAGTTCTGGCGTTCTGCATCAATAATGTACTGTTTTTTCTTACTCATGGCACGACGGATGTTGTCCGCCTGTCCCATTGTATATCCTGCCAGCTTCTGTACAATCTGCATTACCTGTTCCTGATAAACGATACACCCGTACGTATGTTCGAGTACGCTTTCCAATTCCGGCGTCACATAGGAAATGGCGTCCTGATTATTCTTTCCACGGATATAGTCGGGAATAAAGTCCATTGGACCCGGACGATAAAGAGAAATTCCCGCAACAATATCTTCGAAACTCTGCGGTTTTAATTCACGCATGAAGTTCTGCATGCCGCCGGATTCTAACTGGAAAACACCTTCGGTTTTTCCTGTTCCGATATAATCCAGTGTTTCTTTATCATTTAAATCGATTTTGTCAACATCAATATCAATGCCTTTGGAACGTTTGACGTTCTTTACGGTTTCTTTTAATACGGACAAATTGCGAAGTCCTAAAAAGTCCATTTTCAAAAGTCCGAGCTGTTCCAACTGAATCATATTGTACTCGGCAGTCGGTGAACCGTCTCCGCCTCTGCCAAGCGGTACATAGTCGCTTGCGGTTCCCGGATAAATTACCACTCCTGCTGCATGGATACCGGTATGGTTTGGAAGTCCTTCGAGCTTCTTCGCCATCTCCAAAAGTGCATGCATGGCATGGTCGCCTTCGTACACGGAACGCAGTTCCGGATTCATTTGAATTGCTTTATCAATGGTAATTCCCAAATCCATCGGTACCATCTTTGCCAGCTTGTCCATTTCTGCATATGGAAAATCCAAGGCCTTTCCTACGGCTTTGATGACCGCCCGGGCTTTCATCGTACCAAAGGTTACAATCTGGGTCACATTATCTTTTCCGTATTTTTCATTGACATACTCGATGACACGGTGACGTTCCACGTCTTCAAAATCCACGTCAATATCCGGCATGGATACTCGTTCCGGATTTAAAAAACGTTCAAAAAGCAGATTGTATTTCACCGGGTCTACGTTGGTAATGCCGGTACAGTAGCAGACACGGCTGCCTGCCGCCGAACCACGTCCCGGTCCTACCCAGCAGTCGTGGGTACGCGCCCAGTTGATATAATCCCAAACAATCAGAATATATTCCACAAATCCCATGGACTCAATAATGCCCAGTTCGTATTCCATATCCTTATGAATCTCGGACAGTGCATCCGTATCATATGCAGGATTATTGGTATATTTTTCCTCAAATCCTTTTTCACACAAATGAATCAAAAAGTCTTTCGCGCTGGCAAAACCTTCCGGCACTTCGTACTTTGGAATCTTATAATTTCCAAATTCAATTTCCACGTGGCAGCGGTCGGCGATTCTTTGGGTATTTTCCAAAGCTTCTTTTGCATACGGAAATACCTTTTCCATTTCTGCTTCGCTCTTTACATAATACTGCCCGCCATCGTAGCGCATACGGTCTTCATCCGAAACCTTTTTGCCGGTCTGGATACACAAAAGCACATCATGGGACTCCACATCATCCTCATACGTATAATGAATATCATTCGTAGCCACCAGACCAATACCTGTTTCTTGACTCATGCGAATCAAATCATAGTTCACACGTTTTTGATCTGCAATGCCATGATCCTGCAATTCCAAAAAGAAATTTTCCGGTCCAAAACAATCACGATACTTTAACGCAACTTTCTTTCCCTCTTCATAAAATCCACGCACCAGATAACGAGGAATTTCTCCTGCCAGACAAGCAGACAACGCGATCAAACCTTCATGGTATTTTTCCAAAGTTTCAAAGTCCACACGCGGCCGGTAATAATAGCCGTCCGTAAATCCAATGGACACAATCTTCATCAGGTTTTCATAACCCTTATTATTTTCTGCCAGCAGAACCAGATGATAATATTTGTCATCGCCATGGCTTAATTCCCGATCAAATCTGGAATTTGGTGCAACATAAACTTCACAGCCAATAATCGGATTAATTCCGGCATCTTTTGCTGCTGTATAAAAATCGATGACACCATACATCACGCCGTGGTCCGTAATTGCCGCCGCATTCATTCCCAGTTCTTTGACCCGCTTTACATAATTTTTTATTTTGTTTGACCCATCTAAGAGACTGTACTCCGTATGGGTGTGTAAATGTACAAACGCCATAAACGTCTCCTCTCCAAATAACTTTATTCGTAAACCCAGAGCAAAGAGTTCGCTTGCGAACTCTTCGCGCGCGAGCGGTGTTGCAAAGCAACTAGTTTGCTCACTCCTGAATCAGGTTCACACGCTCAAAACCGCAAGTGTTTTGAACTGTACTGCTTTCATTTAAAAAGCCTTGACTTATACACCAAGTACCAAGCAAATCAATGCCAAAATCAACAAATGCACAGGATAAAATGCATAGAATACATGTTTGAGCGTTTTTCCCCTCGTACCATCATATGATATCAGCGGATATAACATACACAAAGCAAAAATCTCTGTACTGCTGCTAAAAATCGTTAACACAAAAATACCTGCTGCAAACCCAATGACTCTCATATTACGCAGCAGATACATGGAAATAATTGCAAACACTCCGGCAAAACCATAATCCGTTTTTAAAACCATTTCTGCAAAACCGCCACAACTTGCCGTTACCAACACCCCTGCCATCGTCACTACCAGCGTTCCTAAAAACGAATCCCACTGTTTTTCTTTCCAGAACTCTGCAAATTTCTCAATATAAGAAAATGCCCACATCGCCAAAAGTGCAATCACTAAAGTAAAAAATACATTACTATAACTCGTGTCCCATATTTGTCCCGTCAAAGCCAAATCAAATGGAATCTCCGACAAAAATGCAAACAGCAAGAGACGCAGAGCATATTTCTTCACATTACTGGTATGCAGAAATCCCTCTACCAATAAGAAGCAATAAATCGGAAATGCCATACGTCCAATGAGACGCATATTTTCATAAATCGTATATACCAAATCCTGATGTTCTGCTACCCAAACAATAATTTTATCGCTAAATTGTTCGCTAATCTGCATGCTTCCAGTAATACGAAATGATGCTGCATACACACGCCAAATCACAACGGCTGCTATATGGTCAATCAGCATCGTAATTAATGCTATCATTTTCAGATGATAACCCGAAAAACCTTTCTTTTCCTTCATAATTATAAAACCTCTTTTAAAAAACCCCGTCACTCATAAATGACGGGGCATCTGTACTCTCTTTTTTTGCAGCAGTTCCGTCAACGGCCGACTGCTGTTACTACTATTCTCGTTAAGAAACTACTTACGCTGTTTCGCTCTTTCATCCCAGTAAGTACAATCATCTCTGCCTATAATTCGGGAAGTAAATGGCGTACCATCATTTTTCTTAAAATGCGCGGTTGCCTTGAACACATATTCCGCACCTGCATATACAATCGGCACGTTGAAAAATACGATTAGGATATTTCCCAAATCCGAAAATGCCCAAAGGTTTCCAAGTTCAAGCCCTGCAATATTGCAGAGGATACCAAACGCTGCAATCCCAATTGCAACAATACGAATTCCATTGATAAATCCACTGCTCTGCTTAATGCGGTTTGCTGCAATTTCTGAAAAACTAATCATGCCAAGCAGACAAGTGTATGCAAACATACAGAAACACATGGTAATAATCAAAGTCACAACTGCATTAAATGCCGTTCCCGGTGTCAATTCCGCAAGTGATGCATTAAACTTCGGAAGTTTATCCATGAGCATCCAGCTTTCTGCATTTTCACCTGTCCAGCAGTGTGCTAAAACCACAACAAAACCGGAAAGTGTACAAATTACAATCGTATCCAAAAATACACCCAGTGCAGCCAAAATCCCCTGTTCGCAAGGATGCTCTGCATCCGCAGAAGCTGCAGACATGGTAATCGTACCCTGACCAGCTTCATTTGACATCAGACCTCGTTTTACACCCTGTGCCAGAACTGTACCAAATACACCGCCAAAGAATGCTTCCGGCTGGAATGCACCGCCAAATACAGCACGGAAGAAGTATGGAATCTGATGCAGATTCAATAAAATGAGCACCAGCACGGTTACAATATAAAGCACCGCCATAACCGGTACCATGCGGTCTGTCCATTTACTTACTTTTTTGATTCCTCCAAAAGAAATCACAGCAGTTACTGCAATAATCACAGCACCCACAATATAGTAAAACAACGAATCACTTGGGATTTGTGTGCCAGTTATAATTTCCGCTGCCGTACCAATAGAAGAAACGACATTAAATCCCTGCGCCGGCAAACAACATAACGCATACAAAATATATAAAACCGATAAAAAAACACCAACCCATACCTGATTTCCCAAGAGTTTTCTTCCATAAAACGGAAGTCCTCCTACGAATTCATCGCCTTTTTTCTCTTTGAACATCTGTGCGAGCACAGCTTCCATATACGCAACCGCCATGCCAAAAAACGCCGAAATCCACATCCAAAACAAGGCTCCCGGACCACCTACTGCAATCGCACCTGTAACACCCAGAATATTTCCCGGTCCTACACGCATCGCAGAACTCAGCAAAAATGCCGCCATTGGTGAAATCCCTGTCTCTACACTACGTTTTTCTGTCATGATTCCAATGCCTTTTTTAAAATGTGTCACCTGTATAAAGCCCAGTTTAAAACTAAAAAAGATACCGGAACCAACTAACAAAATAATCGCAAACGAAAAATTTCCCAAGATCGGTATATTAGCATACCACTCAAAATTCGTCGGAAAGTCCCACAAAAAATCCGACAACGGTCCAATAAAAGAAAATATACTATTAATGGATTCAAATACTGCCTGCATATCCTATAATTACCCTTTCTTACATAAATAACTCATAAAACTGTTCTTCCGGCTGCGGTTTTCCGAACACAAAGCCCTGTACAATCTCACAGCCCAAGCCCTTTAATACCTCAACCTGTTCCTCTTCTTCCACCCCCTCAATAACGATTTCCATACCAAGCTCTTTTAGCATGGCAACGGTGTGTTTTAAAAGCGTCTGGTTCTTGGCATCATTCACAATATTTACAATCATGGAACGATCGATTTTTACCGTATCAAAATCAAACTGCGTCAATACTGCCATATTCGAATACTGTGTACCAAAATCATCCATGGAAATCGAAAATCCCATGTCATGAAGCCTCTTTGCAATATTTCTTACTTCCATGTGATCCATATTGCTGATGGTTTCTGTTATTTCTATACGGATCAATCCATCCGGCATACCATAAATATTGCATTGTTCTTCAATATACTCCATCAAATTTGGATACATAATCGTATTTTTCGAAAAGTTTACAGAAATCGGTACCAGTTCCTTTCCTGCATCCTTTGCCGCTTTTTGGAACTGAAATGCTCTCCGCAAAATAAACAAATCCACAATATGTACTTCATTATGCTTTTCCAAAACCGGAATAAACATGGCCGGTGATATAAATCCTTTTTCCGGATGGTACAAACGAATCAATGCTTCTGCACCCACCGTCTTTCTGGTGAATGTATTCACCTTTGGCTGAAGAAACATGCGGAAATTGCCATCTTCGATCTGCTTCATGATATCCTTTTCGATTTTTCTCGCAAGTTTCTTGGCTGCAGCCTGCTCTCGTTCGAGATATGCCCGATGGATCATCATATATTCTTCAGCTTCCGCAATGGCCTCGTATACCATTGGTTCCGGCTTCCATGAAAATCCATAGCTTACTTCAAAATCCAGTGCATCCATCAACTCTTTGGCATAATCCACCATCTTCTGAAACTGCTTCTGCTCTATATTGTGGCAAACCGCCAGAATCTGATCATCATCATAACGAAACATACTGTAGCCGGCAAATACCTTACGGAACAGCTCCGCAACTTCTACGATACGATCATTTCCTGTATTATATCCAAGCTGACGGTTAATTTCTTTTAATCCAAAAATATCTGCCGTATAAACTCCCATTCCTGTTTTAAACAATGGTATATAATCAATCTGCCACGTACTATTAAAAAATCCACGGCTCCAAAGCTTCGTCATTACATCATGGTCTTCTTCATATGTTTTATTATCGGTGAGTTTCTTTCGTACCAAATCCGTGCCAAAAAACACCCCAATACGGCTAATCATATTATAATCCGACAAATTACGTCTTGGATTAATAATCATGAGAATACCAATGATACTTCCAAATTTCCGCAATGCAATTCCCAATGTATTGCGCACAAACTTCTTTTCCAAATCTACTGCAAGCTCTGGAAGTTCTAACAGTTTTTCATTGATATGACGCGGACGCATAAAGTCCTCATTATCCAAAAGCGTTTCACATCGTTCAAAAATATCCTGTCCCAAAGACATGCGAAGCCCTTCGGCCACGCCCTGACCCGAATTTCTATGGTACTCAAATAATTCCTTATATTCATCCCCATCTTTTGTCACAATGGTGGAACAATCTGCATCATAATAGTCTGTTAGGACACGAAGAATTTTTTCGTACTCCGTATCTCCGGAATTGGATTCCAGAATAAGTGACCAGCATTTTGAAAAAGTCTCCTGACTCTCCATCTGTGACTCTAATGTCAGAGCCACATGTTCTGAATCATTGACATCCATAAATGTAATGCTGCGGGCAGAGTTTCCTTTCCAAATCGTGTGCGTACTCTGCAGGATAAACTTGCCATTTGGAATATAACGTAATAAGCCTCCTGCAGCTTCATCTGATAGCACTTCTGCATGATTTGCATGCACTTCGCATATTGCACAGGATTTTCCACTCGACTTAAATAATTCATAGCAGTACATTTTCTGTACCTGTTCCAACGGAATTCCCAGCACTGTTCTTGCCGCTTCATTCATATAAAGGATTTTTTTGGTAACCGGATCTACAATAGTCACATATTCTATCCGCTGATCCAGTGCAATTTCTTCTTCGCTAAGTGCATATTCACTCTTACGTTCAATGAACTTCTGTTTTTTCTTTTCCTGTATCTCATCCTTAAAAATAATCTGGTTTCGTCCATTGCTCTTTGCAAAATACACAGCTTCATCTGCTTCGAAATACAATTCCTGAAATGTCAGCTTACGTCCGTTGCTAATGGTCGCACCAATAGAAACGGTAAACGGCACTGTATTCACATACTGGTTAATTGCTGTCTTTATATGAATACACAAAGATACAGCTTCTTCCCGGCTATGGATATCATACAAACATACCGAAAATTCGTCCCCGCCAATACGTCCTGCGTATCCGCGTCCTTTTACCACCGTATCTAACACATTTCCAACATGTGCGATCACCTGGTCTCCTGCATGGTGTCCATGCGTGTCATTAATCTGCTTAAAGTTATCCAGATCCACCATGACGTACATCAGGCCATCACTGTTTTTTTCAGCCAGTTCTGTACATAAACGCTCATAAGTCGCATGATTGTACACCCTGGATAAAGAATCCTTTTCTGCCCGTGTTTTCATGGCAGCTTTTGCATCTTTTTCAAACTGGATATTCTGCATACGTGCAACAAATTTCGTCACATAACCATGCTCATCTGCTACACTGAGTAAGTACATACGATACCATCTGGGACCTATCCCCGGTACATTGTAGCGTAGCTCAAAGGAGAATTCCTGTGGTGCCTGCAGACATGTCTGAATATTTCTGCGGTAAATCAGTTTATCCTCTTCATGAATACGGTCCGTCGCAATATCATGTATGGAAACAAAGCCTTCTACCACTTCCATTGACTGAAATCTTCCATCTTTTACCTCACTAAGTACAACCGTATCCTTCGCTCTGTCGTACTCTAAAAAACGCTCCATATTTATTTCAGCCATTCGCTTCATCAGTACAATTTTCAGTTCATCTTTTTTGTCATCGCCTTTTCCAAGACCTAATACATTTAAAATTGACATATTAAAACACCTGTTTCATAACTTCCGGTAATTCACAAAACGCCTGAATCTTTTCTACTTCTGCATCTATTGTACCAAAACCATATGCTGCATGAATGAATTTCACACCTGCTGCTGTGGCAGCATCATAATCTCCCTGAATATCTCCAACATATACTGCCATCTCTTTCGCAATATTGTTTCTCTCACAAATAAGTGCAATATTATCTGCCTTTGGTTTGTTGTTATTTCCAAAACATTCGATATCTTCTACCAAATCATGGAATTTGTAGTAGTCTAAAAATGCTTCGATATAACCTGCCTGACAGTTACTTACAATAAGAAGCCGATAATCTTCTTTTAATTTTTCCATGGTCTCTCTGATTTCCGGATAAAGCACACCACCATGCTCTCTCAAATAATCATTTTCTACTTTACATGCATGTGCCAAAAGATCTGCACGTTCCTGTCCTTCTACTTTGTCAAACAAAATCTCTGCAATCTTGTCCATCGTTTTGCCCATTACACGCTGCATATCTGCTTCATTAATAGGTTCTCTCTCGTAACCCCATTCTTTCATTGCAATATTCCAAGACTCTGCTACGTTGTCCGCAGAATCCCAAAGTGTTCCATCCATATCAAAAATAATCGCTTTTTTCATATCGAATACCTCTCCATCATTTTACGCTGAATCATTTTCTTACGCTCAAAACAGCAAGTGTTTTTAACTGTACTGAATAGTTACGCATAATATCATTTTATTTTAACATATACACACAAAAAAAGGAATGCTTTCACATTCCTTTTCCAATATTTGTGAAACAGCCAAATCGAGCTTGCATGGCTGACTGTTACGAACGGCATCCATATTTACGCTTCATCAATCGCTTTTCCGATATCGTTTCTCATATATTTATTATCAAACTGAATCCATTCAGTTGCTGCATAAGCTTTTGCTCTTGCTTCTTTTAAGTCCGCACCAGTTGCTGTGATACCAAGTACACGGCCGCCGTTTGTTACGATGTTGCCGTTTTCGTCAAATTTAGTTCCTGCATGGAAACAGAAGTAATCGTCTTTTCCTTCGAAGTTTTCGAAACCTGTAATTGGAAGACCTTTTTCGTATGCAAGTGGATAGCCGTCAGAAGCTAATACAACACATACATTTGCTTTGTCTTCGAATTCCAGATTAATCTGATCAAGTGTGCCATCTACACATGCTTCCATCACATCGATGATGTCATTTTTAAGACGTGGTAATACTACCTGTGTTTCCGGGTCACCAAAACGAGCGTTGTATTCCAATACTCTTGGTCCGTCCGGAGTAATCATAAGACCAAAGAAGATAACACCTTTGAATTCGCGTCCTTCTGCTGCCATCGCATCTACCGTTGCCTGATAGATGTACTTCTGGCAGAATTCATCTACTTCTTCTGTATAGAATGGGCTTGGTGAGAATGTTCCCATACCACCTGTATTTAAGCCCTGATCACCATCTTTGGCACGTTTGTGATCCTGTGCAGAAGACATAATCTGGATAGACTTTCCATCTACAAATGAAAGTACAGATACTTCACGGCCTGTCATGAATTCTTCTACTACCATTGTGTTACCGGCAGTACCGAATTTCTTATCTTCCATAATTTCTTTTACACCGGCAAGTGCTTCTTCTAATGTATTGCAAATAAGAACACCTTTTCCAAGCGCAAGACCATCTGCTTTTAAAACGATAGGCATTTTTGCTGTTTTTAAGTATTCAATTGCTTTTGCCGGGTCATCGAAGTTTTCATAAGCAGCTGTAGGGATATTGTATTTTTTCATCAAATCCTTAGAGAATGCTTTAGATCCCTCTAAAATTGCCGCATTTTTGCGTGGTCCAAATACTTTTAATCCTTCTGCTTCAAACGCATCTACCACACCGCCTACCAATGGGTCGTCCATACCGATGATTGTAAAGTCAATTTCGTTTTCTTTTGCGAAAGCAACTAATTTGTCAAATTCCATAGCACCGATAGCTACACATTCTGCAACACCTGCGATACCAGCGTTACCCGGTGCACAGTAAATCTTGTCTACTCTAGGGCTTTTTGCTACTGCTGCTGCGATAGCGTGTTCTCTGCCACCGCTTCCTACGATTAAAACTTTCATATTTGTTGTCCTTTCCTGCTTCTTTATTTATAGCCGCAATTCGTAACTCATAAATATCTACTCAGCAATAACTGCGTGCCCATCAACGATAGAAACCTTACCATTTGCGATAAGATCAATCGCTCTAGGTAAAATCACCCATTCTGCCTGTTCCATGACACGTTTCTGTAACACTTCTGCTGTATCTCCATTTTCAATGTATACCGCTTTCTGTAAAATAATAGGACCTGTGTCAGTCCCCTCATCTACAAAGTGAACGGTCGCACCTGTTACTTTTACACCTCGTTCCAATGCACCTTCGTGAACCTTTAAGCCATAAAAGCCTGTTCCACAGAACGATGGAATGAGGGATGGATGTACGTTAATGATACGATTGCGGTATTTCGCAATCATTTCCGGTGGAATCACTACAAGGAAACCTGCTAATACTACAAGGTCTACTTCGTAAGAATCCAATTTCTCTAAAAATGCTTTGTTAAATTCTGCACGAGTTTCGAAATCTTTTGGTGAAATACAAATCCCCTCAATATTATGATTTTTCGCACGTTCCAAAGCATATGCATTTTTATTATTACTGATAACAACTTTGATTTCTGTATTTGTAATGGTACCATTTTCTACGGCATCAATAATCGCCTGAAGATTAGTGCCGCCACCAGATACACAAACTGCTATTTTTAGCATAATGTAACTCCTTTTTCTCCATCGACAATCTTACCGATCACATATGGTGTGTCGCCTGTGCTTCTCATCGCTTCCATTGTTTTTTCTACGTCAGCCGGATCTACACAAACCATCATACCAATACCCATGTTGTAAGTATTGTACATCATGTCTTCTTCTACATTACCTTTTTCTGCCATAAGTTTAAACAAAGCAGGTACTTCATAGCTGTTCTTTTCAATCACTGCATGTTTTCCTTCCGGAAGCATACGTGGCACATTTTCCTGGAAACCGCCGCCTGTGATGTGGCTGCAGGCTTTTACCGTTACTCCTGCTGCTTTTACAGCTTTGAGTGCTTTTACATAAATTCTTGTTGGAGCAATAAGTGCTTCACCAAGAGTCGTTCCTAATTCATCATAATATGTATCAAGTGTTTCTTTGTCCATGTTGAAAATCTTACGAACAAGTGAGAAACCGTTTGAGTGAACACCTGTAGAAGCCATACCAATGATAACATCACCATCTTTTAAGTTTTCGCCAGTAATGATGTCTTTTTTATCTACAACACCTACTGCAAAACCAGCAAGGTCGTAATCATCTTCCGGCATAAGGCCCGGATGTTCTGCTGTTTCACCACCGATAAGAGCACATTCAGACTGAAGACAGCCTTCTGCAACACCTTTTACGATAGTAGCAATTTTTTCCGGGTAGTTCTTACCACATGCAATATAGTCTAAGAAAAACAATGGTTCGCCGCCTGCACAAGCAATATCATTTACACACATCGCTACTGCGTCGATACCGATGGTATCATGTTTGTCCATAACAAAAGCAAGTTTTACCTTTGTACCACATCCGTCTGTACCTGATACTAAAGTAGGTTCTTCCATTTCTTTGATCTTTGCTAAAGAGAATGCACCTGAGAAACCGCCAAGACCTCCTAATACTTCTGGTCTCATTGTTTTCTTTACATGCTCCTTCATAAGCTCTACTGATTTGTAACCAGCTTCAATATCAACACCGGAACTCTTGTAATCCATTCCATTTTCCTCCTGTATTTTAAAATAATCATTTATTATCGCAGACCCGCGTAAATACACATTCCCCTTTACGCAGATATGCAAATATAATATGAAACGAATGACCTAGTTTCAAAAATATAGTATACCTTTGAATGCTATGTTTTTCCAATCATATATTGTAATTTTTATAATTAGTTTTTCTAATAAAAGCATCTCTTTTTTACATTTGCACTTATCATTTCTAAAGCAGCTTCTCTCATGACAACATCTCCCCTCTCGCAAAGTATAAATTTATCCATACATTAGGTCTATATTGTCATTTCACTTCCCCTAGACCTAATAGAGAATAAAAACAGCTCTCTATTTCCGCATTTTTCCTCTTTTTAGGTCTATAGGCAAAAAAGATGTGTCATAGGGAAAGGATTTCTTCATTTTCTTTCCCTATGGCACACCTACATTTCCTATAGACCTAATCGGACATATTTTGGTTTTATTTTTCGTGCTTTTTCATTCATATTAGGTCTGATACACTAGCTTTTCTGTATAGACCTAATATGAAAAATTCTAAGATTCAAGTCCACCTCGGTACATTTGGACGAGAGGCATGTCATGTTTTACACGACAAGTTCTTCAACTTCCAAGATGGATTACTCTTTTTTAATTTCATTCAAGCGCTGATTGATATACGCCATACCACCTGCTGGTAAATTGCCCACTGATGGAATAAAATCCATCACCGGCACTGGCGGCTGCATAGACTTCACTGCCACAATTGGTCCAAACACTCCTACATTTGCTAAAAGTTCTACCAAAAGCTTACCACCTTCAATTTTCATAACATCTTCTACAATATCTTCTACAGTATCTTTTACGGAACAATACCCTTCCGGGAATTCCATATGATCATCATCCGTACCTTCTGCTACACCATCAAACCAGTTGCCTACCGGTACATCATTTTCCCCACGAGGCAATACATACGCTGGATTTGGTTCTGCAACTGGACGAAGAATCACTTCGTTACTTTGTACATCTTCGTAAACTGTAGTTACTACATTATCACCATCTTTTAATGGTACATTTTTAAATACTGCAGCATGATGTTCTACCGTCTTTTCTTCTACCGCTTCACCATTTACATACAAAGTCACCTTTGGACAGTTTGTATAAACGATGACTTCTCGTTCTTCTGGTGCACGGTCTGGGAAACGTTCGCCACAAACATGTACCATTGGTACCTCTGACCAATATGCCTGATAAATATAAAAGGCTTCTTTACGTGTTTTGCGATCATAAGTTACCAGACCTTTGTTATTTTTACCTACGCTGCCGCCTTCATTACGTGCATCTGCTGCAAAATCAAACATATTCCATACATGCGTACTCCAAAGATATGGACGTGTTTCAAACATTTTCAGCATTTCATGATGATAGAATGCTTCATATTCTTCCGTATAATCATGATTCATTGGCTTTGTAGTATGCCAATCCAAAAAGGCATCTGCACCGTATTCGGAACATCCAATGGCACGATCCGGATGCATTGCGTGGAAGGTATCAAACCAAGAACTATTATCTACAACCGTTCCACAATACCAAAATATGATTTTGACATGCTCTTTTTCTCTGCTTTTTTTAATTAAGCAAGCTGAAAATTAAAAATACAGTTTCGACATGCTCTTTTTTTCTGCATTTTTTTAATTAAGCAAGCTGAAA
>CAYVGA010000030.1:0-4026 GCA_964449855.1 uncultured Lachnobacterium sp. | reverse complement strand
TCTTTTTTTCTGCATTTTTTTAATTAAGCAAGCTGAAATCTAAAAATACGATTTCAGCTTGCTCACTTTCTTCTCATTATCTAAAATTATGCATGTTGAAAACTAAAAATGCAATTTCGACATGCTTTTTTCTATTTATCTTCAAAATTTGAGCATGCTAAAAATTAAAAATACGACTTCGACATGCTCTTTTTCTATTTATTCACAAAATTAAGCATGTTGAAAATAAAAAATGTAATTTTGACATGCTACACTTCTCTGCCATTTTAAAATTAAGCATGTCAAAAATAACAAACATAAAATCAACATGCTTTCTTATTCAAAAAATGAAAATGAAAGCATGTTGATTCTTAAATAATAAAATATAGCTTGTCTACATCTCATCCAACGGCTTATTCAGTTCCTCTGTTCCAGCCACGACGAATCTGCCATCCACGATGATATCTTCTGTAGTGCCGTCTTTTTTCACCACCATAATACGTCCCAATTCATCATATGGAATCGTAATATCAGTATGACAGTTATAATACGCTTTAGAGATATCCTCTTTTCGCAATAACGATACCTCGTTATCTCTGGCAACAATCGCTTTTCCATCCGGATTGTATGTGATATTGTCTTCATCATATTTATAGCAAGTATCACCTACTGCAAAATGTGGTCCTGTTTTTTCTGCAATCAGTATTGGCAATTTTGCTGCAATGTCATATTCACGTGCCATCTTGTATGCTGTCGTGTTTGTACCGATAGCAAATTCACCCATTGGCAAGGTTTCGTGACGGTAGAGAATATTTTCCTGCACATATTTTTTATTTTCTTCTTCACTCTCGAAATTCGTACATGTATAATCCACAATCATACCATCCACAAAATCAATTTCAAGATTCAGAAAATTGTATTCATGCAGATATACCTGACTTACATGAAGCTTTCCCGTCGTTCCTTTTAATACCGGAGAAGTAAATACTTCACCCACCGGAATATTTACATCCGCTACACAGTTTTCAAACGCTGTTTCTTTTTCCGGATTTTCCAAAGGATAAATCGACACATACAAATCTGTCTTATTGCCATTTGTACCCAAAATGTGTACCTTTTCCGCCTGATCGAGCACATCAATAATTTTTTGCTGCATATCACGGTAAAGCACATAATCTAATGTATTTAATTTCACAGTTTCTGCAAAAATTTCCTCGAACTGCTCTCCAATTTCCGGAACCGGATATGCAATAATTGTGAAGCTTCGTTCTTCGCCTTTGATATATTCATTCATCAACTGGCTGAATTCATTGCGGTAATACACCAATAACTTCTGCTGCTTGTCATCCAATTTTAAATTTTCTGCCTTGGATTCCGGTGAAAATGGTGTCTCACCAAACACTTCAATAACAGCCGGACCCGCATACCCTGCCGCCTGTGTTTTGTATTTTTCAAAAGCTGCACGTGTAGCTTCCAAATCTCTTTCTACATAAGACTTGTTCATCCAAAGTGCTTTGTCTTCTTTGTGGTCATAGTCTGCCTGTTTATTTGGCTGCGTGCCAAATGGACGAAGCACCGAACGCAATCCCATTTTTTCAAAATTCTTCACAGCAGCACGTACCATACGCTCAAAACCAAGCGGATAGCGCACTTCTACAATGGTCTTTTTGCTCAAATCCTTCTGTGTCGCAATGAAGCCCATACGATAACCTTCCGTATAAGTATCTGCCATCGCCTGAATTTCTTCATCGGAAAATGTATTTAAAAACTTCGCAATACCGATTTCATTTTCACCTACGTATCTGCCATAACGATACAAATAGGCAGTATTAGCCAAATCCGCATGCATTACGATATCTTCGTAATAATCATAATCCGGATTGACCATGCGGCATACATAATCTTCTTCGAAGACTTCCGTATAGTCATGCATAAAAGACTGCACAGTATCTTTTACCCAGTCCATTTCCACTTCTTCTGCACAGAAATAGCTATATAATTCTACAAATAATTCGCTGTAAATGCATACTTCCTGAAGATTTCCTTCTACCACGGTTCTTCGACATCTGTAAATTTCCATATAGAGCATGGACAATATCTGACCTGCTTCTGTGCCAAGCTGTGCCACGGCATAGGCTGGATTCAAATAACTTGTTTCATAAGCTTCGCCTTTGACATCCGCAAAAAGCTGTTTGTTTAATTCTGCTGCTTTTGCTTCTTCCATTCCACGGATTTCATCTTTGCCGGCATGCTCAAAAAGCCTGTTTAGCAGCATCAAATACTGTGCCGCTTTTTCAAAATATGCTGCATATCTGCCGGCCTCCACTGCATCTGCTGCAATTTCTGCCACACGCTCGGTCACAACCTCATAGCGTTCCATTAATTCTTCATTACTCTCTTTGATTAATTCTAAATACTTCATCCTACCCTCTCAAAAAACCTGAAATATACGTCCCTATCCAACACAGGGAAGTTAACACAGAAATGCCAAGTGCCAATCTCGGAAAAAGCATAAACGAATCTTCCTCCTTTAACGTCGGCAACGACATTCCCACAGCCACAACTGCAATTATCATAGCTAAAAACCCAAAACTGCCGTAATACGGCGACAGATTTCCGCCTGCTCTATATGATAAGTAGATAAAACACAGATACATGAGCAAACTCACTCCGGCAACCCCAAGTGATAACATCGCACGTTTAGAATGTGTTTTCTCTGTAAATTTATACGAATTACGTTTTCTTTTCGCCATGTATCTTCCTACTTTCTCTTTCTAATTCTCAAACCTGTACTTATTCCATGCGCTTCCTCTTATACTTTGCTTAAAACAAAACATTCTCGTAATTATTCAGTACCTGAATAATTACGATTCGCAAACCCTAAAAAGTTCACTTGCGAACGCTCCACGCATGTTGTTGTAAAGCAACTAATTTCTTCTCTGCGATGAATACTTTCACTTTATGAAGTTTTTCGAACTTCGTGAAATCGAATACTACACCGTATTATCGTTTTATCCACCGGTAAATGGTATAAACCAAAAATCCACAAATACCTCCAAGGGTATTCAACAACAAATCATCCACATCAAAACTGCCCACTCTTGTTACAAGCTGAACAACTTCCACACACAAACTCATTTCCAAACTTAGAATTGTGGTAAATAACACATTTCTGCATCGGGAAATCAAAGATGGCAGAAACATCCCAAAGGGCATGAATACTGCAATATTTCCAACTACATTCCATATAAACAGGTTCCAACTGCCTGTCCGCATTCCCAAATAATAATATCTGCCAATTTCCTGAAAAAGTACCAGATTATACCGGTACTCCTCATGCTCGGTCCTTCCAAAACCGACAGAGTAAAATAACACATAACCTAGGCAAAGCAGGTATGCCAAAAAGCATACCCACTTTAACAAATTTCTTTTCATCTTATTTACAGCCATACTGTTCGTAGTATTTGTCAATTGCTTCCTTAATTTCGTCATTAATTACCACTTTGCCCTGACATTCACGATTGTATAAATGTTCCGTTACTTCTGCCATAGTTACAATGGCTTTTGCATCAAAACCATAAGTTTCTTTGATTTCGTCTAACGCACTCTTAACACCGCCAAGACCTACTTCCATACGGTTCAAAGAAACCATAAGACCAACGATAGTTACATCTGCTGCACCTTTTACCTTTGGAACGGTTTCTTCCATAGATTTGCCGGATGTAGTAACGTCTTCGATCATAACTACTCTGTCACCATCTTTTAATTTGCTTCCCAAGAAACTTCCTTTATCTGCACCGTGGTCTTTTTCTTCTTTACGGTCTGAGCAGTAACGGATTTCTTTGCCATATAACTGACTGTAAGCAATCGCTGTCACTACTGCGATTGGAATACCTTTGTAAGCTGGTCCAAATAATACGTCAAAATCATCACCATAGTTGTCGTGAATGGCTTTTGCGTAGTATTCACCAAGTCTCATAAGCTGAGAACCGGTTACATATGCACCTGCATTCATAAAGAATGGGGATTTACGACCACTCTTGAGGG
>CAYVGA010000029.1:0-20956 GCA_964449855.1 uncultured Lachnobacterium sp. | reverse complement strand
GGTCATTATCATGTGTAAGACCTCTGTATTCATCTAAGTTTACACTTGTAACTTTAGAAAAATCCAAATCTCCAGCTTCGTAGCCTTCTACTAATCTCTGGTATGTACCAATTGGAGTAGAGCCTGTTGCAAGACCAAGTACGCAGTTTGGTTTGCTTACCACCTGTGCACCAATAATGTTAGCAGCCTTTCTGCTCATATCATCATAATCTTTTGTCAATACAAATCTAATCATATTTTTATCCTCACTTTTTATTTTTATTTTTTTGTTCGCGTTTTTTTCGTTTTTGCTCATACATTTTTGTATCTGCAATATCAATCACATCACTCAGTTCATCCACATCCACTGCATTATATTTTGTAACACCGATACTGGTCGCCAGTTTAAATGGATATTCGCCGGACACATTCCTGCGATCCATGGATGCCTGAATCCCTTCTAATAAACAAGTAATTTCTATCTCATCTTCATAAGAACCAAATACTACAAATTCATCACCGCCATAACGCATTGCCAGCATATCACTGGTCAGGTTCTCCTTAAAACAGGATGCCATTTCCTTAATCAATACATCACCGGTCTCATGTCCCATAGTATCATTAATTTTCTTTAATCCATCTACATCCGAAAACAAAACAAAAATCTTGCTGTTCTGCATCTTTAATAATTCCAAAATCGTTTTGGCTTCATAATAAAAACCTGCTCGGTTATACAGCTGCGTCAGTGTGTCATAACTCCACACATTATTCAAACGAATCACCGCATCTTGTAATAACATACGTTTACGGATATTTTCATATGCCACACCTATATTGGTAAGCCATGAATAATATAATGTATTTTTTAATGCTAATTTGTCATTCCCACTAACTACATAACCATAACAGCAATTCTGAAAATAAATCGGTGTCACGACATAATAACTTCCACCTTTATCTTTCTCACGAATTTCTTTCGGTAAAACCATTCCTTTTGGAAAACTCTTATATGTAGTAACAATTCCATTTTCATACGCAAGCGGAATTTCTATTCTCTCTGTATAATAGGTATTCATCTGCAGCAAATCAAAGTTGCCGTCCATATTTCCTTCCGGCAGTGCAAACACTTTATCCATATCACAAAGACATAGATAAAAGCTCTTCAGATTAATACGTGGAATTGTATTCCGGATAACCGGAACAACTTCCTCCGGTGCCTGCAGACTCGAAAATGCCGAAAGATTTCCATTAATCATTTCTGCTAAATGATTCGTATAAATATCAAGCTGCACATATTTATATTTTAATTTCTCTACATTTATCTGATAGGAATGGCCACACCCACAGCTTTCCCTGCAGGATACCTGAGGTGAAACATGTACATTCTCTGCTTCTTTTCCATCTATAATCCCCAATATCTGATGTATGGAACGATATCCCAACTCATGCGGATTTCGATCAATCGAAGTAATCGCCGGATTGCTGTACATTCCATTTTCGCTATTATCAAATCCTGTTAAACGAATATCATCCGGTATCTTAATTCCGGCATTTTTTAAATACTCTAATGCACCTACCGCCATATTATCGTTTGCACAAATAATGGCATCTGCATGTAATCCTTTCTGAACGATATCTGCAGCTGCATATATACCACTTTCTAACGTAAAATTACCTATATATAAATTTTCCTGCTGAAATTCTAACCGGTAATCATCCAATGCCTTTCTAAATGCCTCATACCGCTTGTCAGCCTCCGGATTGCCTTCTCTGCCTCGAATATAGATAAACTCCTTACAATCATGCACCGTTATCATATGTTCTACAATTTCATACTGTGCATCAAAACTAGAAGTATCCAAACAAGCACAGCCCTCTATCGCTTTATTTAAAGTAATAAATGGAATCCCGCTTTTACGCAGCTTATCCATCACATAAGCGGCGGTTGGAAAATAAGTAATCGTATCCAATGCTACAATTGCTCCATCAAAGTATTCAAAATCCGGCAGCTCCATAACTTGAAATGCTCCCTGTGCACTCTCTTTATTATTTTGTCGGCTGGTATGATTTGTAAAAATATAGACATGATCTTCTGTCTCCTTGATTGCATCAATCATACCATCTACAATCTGCTTTTGATTTTCCATGTTGATAAGCCCCATCAACACTGCAATATTTTTAGCCAAGATGAACCTTCTTTCTCCTAAGCAACTCCTACTGAATAGTTACCCTGAATACATATTTTCCCATATACAAAAATTGTATAATCAACACTTCTAATTGTCAACACATGATTTTATCTCTTCCAAAATCTGTATCTTTGTTTTCCCATCCACCATAAGAATTTCATCCGCCGCAGCTTCATATTTCGGGATACGTTTTTCCATCAGTTCACGAATATACGGTATGTTCATATTGCCGTTTAAAAGCGGACGATTCGTGCTGGTATGTACATGTGCATAAATAGTTTCCGGTGTCGCGCACAAATACACAACTTTTCCATTCTGTTTCATCTTCTTTACATTTTCTTCACGAAGAATTGCTCCACCACCACAGGATACCACCATACCGCCTTTCTTTGTAATTCTTTCGATCAACTGACTTTCCAAATCACGGAAATAGGTTTCACCATCCGTTGCAAAAATTTCATTGATACTTCTTTCTTCTTCTTTTTCAATGGTTTCATCCATTTCAACCAATTCCATATCTAAAGCGTCTGCCAAAAGACCTGCCATGGTACTTTTTCCACATCCCATAAACCCAATCAGGAAGATATTTTTATTTTTTTCCATACAAAAGCTCCTTTACACCTTCTACCGGCATTTTTTCTCCTGTATACAATTCAAACGCCGATGCCCCCTGCCAAACAAGCATGCCTTTTCCACCAACACACTTACAGCCGGCAGATTTTGCCTCTCTTAACAGTTTTGTTTCTTCCGGATTATACACAATATCAGCTACCACCAGTTCCGGACGAAGCAAAGACAAATCCTTGATAATGCTTTGATCATCCATTGGTTTCATACCAACGATTGTCGCATTTACAAAAATATCCGCATCCTGCATCTGTTCCCGGAAAACAGCTTCATCATCAATATCGTATACGCATACCTTACATTCCGGTACTGCAGCCTGAATTTTCTCCGCTGTCGCCTGTGTTCTTTCAAAAAATGCATCCTTTTTATTAAAAATAACAATTTCTGCAGCACCATCAAGTGCACACTGTACCTGAATCGCGGTCGCAGCTCCGCCACCGCCGGCTATCACCATTTTCTTTCCTTCAATAGATACGCCATGGTCTTTTAGATTACTTACAAAACCTTCACCATCGGTCATATATCCAATCAATTTTCCATTTTCATTAACAATCGTATTCACTGCTCCGATAATCTGTGCTGCCGGTGATAATTCATCCACCCATTTTGCCGCCTCTACTTTATCCGGCATCGTTACATTCATGCCTCTCATGTTAAAAAGACGCATCGCATGAAGCGCATCCTTTACCTCATTCTCTTTGATATCATACGCAACATACACGTAATCCAATCCTAATTTTTCAAAACTATAATTATACATAGCAGGTGAACCGGAATGTCCCACCGGTGAACCTATCAATGCCAATACACCTGTATGTCCTGAAATTCTCTTTTCCATTTATCTTATTTCCCTTCATAATGTAATTTTATAAATTTTCAATTTTATAAATATGCCAACAGTTCCAACGGACGTTCAATAATCACACCTGCACCATGCTCGATAAGAAATGCCTCATCACGGAAGCCCCAGCTTACCGATACACAGCTGATATCAGCATTGTCTGCCGTTTCTATGTCCACATCCGAATCGCCCACATAAAGCACATGTTCTTTGGCAATTCCCAGTTCACGCATGACTTCCTGCAAAGAATCCGGTGCAGGTTTTCTTCGAATTCCTTCGCGTTCTCCAATCGCGATATCGATATAGTCTGCAAAGAATTTCTCATTTAACTCCTTAACACCAGCATCTATCTTATTCGAAACAATCGCCATCTTTATGCCGCGCCCCTTCAATTCTTTCAGAAGCTCCATAATGCCTTCATAAGGAGAAGTTTTATGATTACAATTATTTTTATAATACTCACGGAAAAATGTAAAAGCTTCCTCAAATCTCGGATGTGATTCTCCACCTTCTATTGCCTTTGTCATAAGATTACGTAATCCATTTCCAACAAAGCGGCGTACTTCCTCCATGCTGCGCAACGGCAAACCATATTTCTCCAATGCAAAGTTTACCGCATCTGTCAGATCTCCCAAAGTATCGAGCAATGTTCCATCCAAATCAAAAATGACAGCTTGTGTGGCCTCCCGTTTATCAAAATATTCAATCAAACGATATTCCAATAAAGATTTGACTGCTGACATCGTCGGACGCTCCATAATTCCTTCTTCATCCAGCTCCATACGTGGTTCAATATCCATACAGCGACAATATTCTTCATATGCCGTTGTCAAAAGTTCCATCTGCAGAAAACCTCCTGCTTTCATCTCATGACCACCGCCAGAGCCGATACCTTTACAGAGTATATTCGCCAAATCATTGGCAAATATATGTTTCGCACAGCTTCGAATCGATAACTTCACTCCATTAGGCTGTAAGTTGAATACCACACAGACATCAATGACATCCACCTCTAATACCATGTCACTGATAAGTCCCAATACATTTGGGTCACATGTCCCGGTCTTTACTACTGCAAAACGATACTGCTCATTGTAATCACATCGCAGCAGTGCCGCCCCTGCTGTTTCTAAATCTTCAATCGAAATATTTGCATTTTTTAATCTGGTAATTAAAGCAGCATCAAATGCAGCCGTTTCTTTCAACCGGATATCTTTTTCTTGATAGACTCCGGAAAAATTCACAGTATCTGCATAAAGTCCATAATACAAAGCCGTAATCAAATCTTTATTCTGATTTGCATCGATTCCCTCTTCCAGCAGCATTTCCCAAACCAAAGTGGAGCAGGAACCCAATGTCGCATCAATTCTGCTTAACTTTGGCACCTCACGCACCACACGGTGATGGTCGATTACCGCAATCTTCTTTGCCGGATACAGACTCACATTTCCCTCGCCGTACTGGCAATCTACTGTAACCAGTAGTTCTGCCGATGCTTCTTTTTCCACATGGCGCACATGTTCAATTGGAATTTCAAGCTCCCTTACCATCGTAACTAAATTGCTTTTTCGAATAATGTTACGGCCTCCATATAACAGCCGTACCTCTTTTCCGTAGTTTTTCAAATAGGTGTATACACCATAGCCACTGGCAATACTGTCGGCATCCGGATTGTCGTGGCACTGTATTACTATTTTATCGTATTCCAGTAAATCTTTTAATCTCATAGCCTCTTCTCCTCTATTCTTCCACATCTGCCGGTAACAAATATGGATAAAACACTTCACTTGTCTGTTTCCTGCCAAATAAACCATTATATTGCAAATTCTGATACTGCGAAATCCACAAATACTCTTCGCCCAATGCATCCTCTACATAAAGGTAACGTCCTTTTTCCAACGAATAGTACCCTCTTGCATTAATCGCCGGAACCACCTCCATCAAATCTGACATAAACTGATGATACGGCTGCAAATCAACCCCGGCTCGCTCTAGTGTCATTGTAGAAAGAAAATTCAAGCTGGTGATTTCTATTGTCTCTTCCGGTGTATCATAATTTGTCCAAATAAAAAACGGTACCGTATAAAGTGCTTCCAATTCCTCCATCGTCAGTCCTGACAAACCTTTTCCATTCAAAAGCTTATAAAACTTCTTATTTAAACTCGGTTGGTGATCCCCAAAAAACACAATCTCTACCGGTTCTTCCACCTGTGAAAAATACGTAATCAATTCCCTTAATGCATCATCACTTTCCCGAATCAATGAAAAATACTGATTGGCATCCGTATAGGATCTGCCTGTCTTATAATAATTCTCTGCAAAATTTTCATAAGTAGTTGTATATCCTCCATGATTCTGCATCGTAATGGACATCAAAAATAAATTTTCATTTTTCTCCCGGCTTTCATACCTCGCAATAATCTTTGCATATAATTCCCGGTCAGATACATATTTTCGAATCAACTGACTCTGATCAAAGTCTTCTAAAAAATAAGTTTCATCAAATCCAAGCTTTGGATATACCAGATTTCGACTCCATCCAGTCTCATAATATGGATGCATCGCTACACAGGTATAACCTTCATTTTTCAACGTAGACACAATGGATGTTGGTGTATCACTTATATACTGCTGGTACACAACAGAACCGGATGGCAGAAATGCCATCGAACCACCGGTTAAAAACTCCCATTCCGAATTCGGTGTTTTGGCACCAAATACGGAAGCCAATGCATATCCTTTTATTGTATTCTCTTCCAATGCATCCATAAACGGTGTCAGCGGTGCATTGGTTTCCATTTCGCCAATTACCGACAAATCTGCAAATGACTCATTCATCACCACAATAATGGTTGGCATTTTTCCCAGACTATCACCCAAAGGGTTCTCTTCTATCTGTCCGTAAATTTCTTCCAGTTTCTCTATCCCCTCAATACTATATGTCTCCGGTGGACTTACAAAACTGTCTCTTGCACTTAACACAAAATTCAAGACATATCCATTGAGATACGTGCCTTTCTGTTCCCATGTTTCTGTATTAATTTTATGTGCATTCAATGCAACTAAAATACAGGCAAGCACTGCACACTGTCCGCTTAGCACCCGCACATAAACTGCTTTTTTAAATCGAATCGGTACAAACCTCAATAATAAGAAAAAGACGATTGAACCAATGATAACATGCCATCCTCTTTCATGCAAAACCAACTCATAATTATTGGCAACACTCAAGCCCGTCCCTATCGAACGTAAATCGGCAAACGTAAACTCATTGTCACGGAACAAATACACAAAATAGTTCACAAATCCCAATACCATGAAAAATGCATGGGAAATCATAACCGATACCCGTACTTTTGCAGTCATACACAGCATAACCAAATACACTGCCAATACACACCCAATATTCAGCATCCACTTTTTATCACTCAGTTTTTGAAACAATTCCGCATCCAAAAGAAGATACTGAATCATAACTGTTGATAATACTGCACTGCCTATCACAAGCAGTATCGTCCAAAGCCAGGAAAATTTCACAAACCATTTTTCCAGCTCTTTTCTCTTTTTTGAATCTATATTTAATTTCATATATTACAATTCGTCAAAATACTCCTTTATTTGATTGCAGATAATTCCCATCAGGCGAGTTCTTGCCTCAATACTTGCCCAAGCAATATGAGGAGTAATAATTAACTTTTCACTGTCCTTAATCTGACGAAGCGGATTATCCTCTGCCATCGGCTCCACAGCCAGCACATCCAAACCCGCTGCCGCAATCTGTCCTTCCTGAAGTGCATCTGCCAAATCCTGCTCTACTACAATCGGCCCTCTGCCTACATTGATAAAAATACTGCTCGGTTTCATTTTTGCAAAAGCTGCTTTATCAAATAATCCCTTTGTATTTTCATCCAAAGGTGCATGTACCGACAAAATATCCGACTGTGCCAGAATTTCGTCAAAACTTACTCTTTCATACTCTGCATTATTATTCTTGCCTGATGTCGAATAATAAATCACACGGCATCCAAACAGCTTTGCAATCTCTGCCACACGTCTGCCAATATTACCTAAACCTACAATCCCCCATGTTTTTCCTGCTATTTCATGGAATACATTTGCAAAATGCGTAAATGTAGTATCTCCAATGTATTTTTCTGTCTTCACATACTCATCATAATAACGCATCTTTTCCTGCAAATAAAACAAAAGTGCAAATGTATGCTGTGCTACCGATTCGGTAGAATATCCTGCTACATTACGCCATGCAATTCCACGTTCTGCAAGATACTCTTTATCTAAATTATTAGTTCCTGTCGCTGTTACGCATACCAGTTTTAAATTCTTTGCATTTCCAATCGATTTTTCATTAATTTCTACTTTATTTAAGATGATAACATCTGCATCTGCCGTACGCTCCAACGCTTCTTCCGGTGTAGAAAATGGATACTTTACCACCTCTCCTAACGCATCAAATCCTGATAAATCAATATCTTCGCCTATGGTTTTTACATCCAAAAATACAATTTTCATAGTATATATTCCCTGCCTTTTCTGAATCATGTTCTCACGCTCAAAACAGCAAGTGTTTTGAACTGTACCGAATAGTTACACTATTTCATAATAATTCCTTACATCCCTGCACAGCGAAATGCATATATGGTTTTGGTCTGATACTCCTCTCCGGCTTCAAATACCGGTGATTCAAAATTTGGATCATTTACGGAGTTTGGAACATATTGAGTCTCCAAGCAGAACCCACCGTGTTTCACATAACGATAGCCATTTGGTCCCACATCCCCACTTAAAAAGTTTCCTGTATACAACTGCACACCAATACAATCGGTCCAAACATCCATCTGAATACCGGAAGCATCCCCACATGCCGTAGCAATTTTCTCTAAGCCTTCACACTCTTTATCAATACAATAATTATGGTCATACCCTTGCCCATAACGCAATTGCTCAAAATCTTCCCCTATATCACGTCCAATTTTCTTAGCTGTACGGAAATCAAATGGTGTCCCCTCTACCGATGCAAGCTCTCCTGTTGGAATTGCTTTTGCATCTTTTACCGGTGTATAATGAGATGCTTTCAGCCAAAGCGTATGTTCTTCCACACTACCCGATGTCGCACCATTCAAGTTAAAATATGTGTGATTCGTAATATTAAATACCGTCTTTTTATCACTAACTGCATAATAAGAAATCACTAATTCATTCTCTGCCGTTACCTCATAAGTTACCTGATAGTTTACATTTCCCGGAAAACCAAATTCCATATCTTTGACCGCAAAAGCAAATACAATTTTCTCTTTTGTATGCTCTACTACCTGCCAAATCTTTTTCGCCAGACCATTGCGTCCACTGTGAAGATTATTCTCATGATTATTGGCATCCAACTGATAAACCACACCATCAATTTCAAATTTTGCATCTGCAATACGATTTGCATGCGGTGCAACAATTGCGCCAAAATAGGTTGCCTTTTTTTCATAAGAAAGAGGGTCATCATAAGAAAGTGCCACATCTCTTACCTTCCGTTCCTTATCAAGTACCAAAATGGACACGACTGATGCTCCCAAATCCGTAAACACTACCTGCATCCCGTTCTCATTATGAATCCTATATTTATACACAGCCTCTCCGGCTGTATTCTTTCCAAATAACACTTTCTTCTCCAAATGTTCCATAACAACCTCCATGTTTCTCCTACTTTACTATTTCATCATTTTACTTCTTTTATCAACATAATTCAATCTTAATTGATTAAGAAATTCCGCATCTTTGCCGATATAATAGATAGTAAAAATACACATTTTAAACATTATGGAGAATATATCTATGTCTACAACAAGAGTCTTTACTGCCGAATCTACCGGAACCAGTTTAAATGCAAACTTTTATATGCAAAATTTTTATAAAGCCAACCGTAACCTTGTAAAAGCATCTGTGCGTTCAGACTACCATCGAAGCGAACTTTCCTACGAGGATTCCCGTGCACTAAAACGAGCCGTTGCAAAACTTTCCTCTTTCAACTATTCAGATGATGAAAACGGTGAAAACATCGTAAATACCATTCAAGCATTTGTAAAAACATACAACAACGCCATTGACTCCAGTTCTTCGGAAAGTTCTGATACTTATCGTCAGAACCGCCAGCTAAAAGCATTGGCCCAAAAATACAGTGAGGATTTAGAAGATTTGGGCATCACCATAGAAAACGATGGAAAACTTACGCTTAGTCAAAATATTCTAAATAGCTCCTCCTTTGATGAAGTAAAGAAAGTCTTTTCCGAAGAATCTGACTTTATAAAAGGAATCCGCACTATTTCCAAACGCATGCATGCGACTTCCACAGAGGAACTCTATGCACTCATGACCGGAAACGGTGGCCGCATTAATATTCAATTGTAAAAAAAACCTAGGATGACAGTTTTCACTGCTTCCTAGGTTTCTTTATTTTTAGTTATAATTTTTATTTTATGAAACTTTTAGAATAAACTTCTGTAATTCTTTCTCGCTGGTTACCAGCTCAATGTCTCCACCAAGTTCTCTTAATTTTCCTTCGAAATTCTCATATCCACGCATGATATAATGAATGTCCTCAATAATGGTAACACCTTCTGCCGCAAGCCCTGCAATTACAAGTGCCGCACCCGCACGAAGATCCGGGGCATTGACCCTTGCCCCTGTGTATTTTTCAACACCGGAGATAATTGCAATATTGCCCTCCACCTTGATATTTGCTCCCATTCTGGTAAGCTCATCCACATAACGGAAACGATTTTCAAAAATACTCTCTGTTACGGTACTTGTACCTTCTGCAACGCCAAGTACAACTGCCATCTGTGGCTGCATATCTGTCGGAAAACCCGGATAATACAACGTCGTTACCTGTGTACGCTGCAGTTTTCCATTAGAAATAACACGAACCGCATCATCAAATTCTTCAATCTCGCATCCTGCTTCAATCAATTTTGCAGATGTAGCTTCCAAATGTTTTGGAATAACATTCGTCACCATAACATCACCGCCCGTTGCTGCCACAGCACACATAAATGTACCTGCTTCAATCTGATCCGGAATAATGGAGTAATCTGCTTTATGTAATTTCTGCACACCAACAATACGGATAACATCCGTACCGGCACCACGGATATTTGCACCCATACAATTCAAAAGATTCGCCACATCTACGACATGTGGTTCTTTCGCTGCATTTTCGATTACCGTCTTTCCCTGCGCCAAAGCTGCCGCCATCATAATATTAATCGTTGCACCTACCGATGCTTTATCCAAATAAATATGCGTACCCAATAAATGGTCAGCCTTTACCTGAAACAGGCCATGCGAAATTTCAACATCTGCGCCAAGTGCTAAAAATCCCTTTTTATGAAGATCGATTGGTCTGCTGCCGATATCACATCCACCAGGAAGTGCTACTGCCGTATTGCCATACTTTCCAAGTAATGCCCCAATCAAATAATAAGAAGCACGAATTTTACGAATAAATTCATTGTCCACAGTTGTACTGTGAATACTTGCACCATTCAATATTACTTTATGCTCATTTACACGTTCTACCTTTGCGCCAATTTCTTCAATCGCCTGTAAAAGCACGTTGATGTCCCTAACGTTTGGCAAATTTTCAATTGTCACTGGTTCATCTGCCATAATCGCAGCAGCCAAAATAGGAAGTGCCGCATTTTTCGCACCACCGATTTCAACTTCACCATATAAAGGATTACCACCTTTAATTACGTACTGTTCCATCTTTCACCTCAACAAACTCTCTTATATACTATGCATTCGTTTCTCAATTGTTATTCAAGTTCTGCATTTTGTCAATTAAAAGTTCTACTGTTTGTTCTACATCAAGTCCGTCCTCATTCACAATCAGGTCGGCGTATTTCTCTATGGAGAGAAGCTCTCTCCATATATAAGTCATCCAGGGTTTGTCCATTTTGCATTTTAGTTGCTTTCTGTTCCATCTACAGTCTCAGAAGTATCTGTATTTTCTGTAGATTCTTCTTGTTCTGTCTCTTTATACAATGTGAACATATTATGGAATTCAATCTTCTTTACCATAGATTCGTTCAAATCCCATCCATCGTTTTCCTGCCAATTTTGCAGAACTTCTTCATATAATGCATATTCACGTTCTGCAATAATGGATTCACGGTTCTGCTCAGTCGCTTCTTCGTCTGTATCTGCATCCACTCTTAAGAAGTAAATACCGTCTTCCGTTTCTACCATATCAGAAACTTCACCTTCTGCCAATGCATCCAATGCTATTAATACTTCCGGTTCAAGAGAATCATCCTCTTTTACATAAGCACCCTGGGTTACCTCATAACCATTGTCATTTGCAACATCTTCCATCGTTTTTACGTTTAAGTCAAGATCCATTTCCAAAGCTTTCGTCTTGATGTCTGCAATTTCATCTTCGGTATATTCTACCCAATTATAGCTGTCATCATAATGTCCGGTAAGATCGATATAAATCATACTGTATCCACGCATGTTTGCTTCTTCATCACTTACTTCATGGTCTGCCTCTGCTGCGATTGCATAAAACATCTTTGCCTGAATCGTATAAAGTGTAAGCACCTCTGTTACGATTTCTTCTGTAGCACCAAATTCTTCAATAGCTTCCTGGCTGTTTGCTGCCAAGAATGCATTTGCCGCTTCTTTTATTGCAGCTTCATCTTCTGCTGTGATTTCTACACCATAGTCTGCCATATGTGCTTTGAGTGTATACATATCATGAAGGAGCTGCATCGCAGATGCTTTAAAATTCTCTTCTGTTGTAGCACCGGTTCCCGATGTATCAATATCCCACATGGATTCTACACCATATAAGCCGGCATACATCGCATATATATCATCCACAGATGCCTTCTGGTATTTTACAATAAAATTTGCTACACCGTAGCTTACGTTCTCTTCTCCTAATGTCGCAATTGTATCTTCTGCTTTTGCACCACATCCGCTAAGTGTTGACACACAAAGTACTCCTGCTAAAACAAGAGCTGCTAATTTTCTCAATTTCATATTTCCTCCTAAAACAAGACGCACTACGCCTTTTATCATTTTTTAATTATATAGCCTTTTTTCGTATCTAGCAAGGCTTTTCTTGTTTTTCCACCAATACACACATTTTTTCTAGAATATTTTTCAAAATTTCTATCACATCTTTCCCTTTTTCACGCGAATTTGCATTTAACACATAGGTAAAATACGGATTTTTCAAATCTGCTGTAAAGGTCAGATATGGCGAAAAGGCAGATATCACATGTGGAATCATAGATAGGTTAATTTTTGCCTTTTCATACATCAAAAGTTTTAACTCATTGCTCTTTTGGGTCACCTCTTTGATATAAAGATGATGTGCCATGTATTTTAATCGTGCAATCATTAAAAGGTTCTGTACGGATTTTGGCGGTTCTCCAAAACGGTCAATCAGTTCTTCCAACATCTCTTCTGCCTCTTCTTCTGCCTCAATGCCGGCAACACGTTTATAAATATCCAGCTTCTGTAATTCGTTTGCCACATAAGATGGTGGAATAAATGCATTTGTATTGATATCAATCGCCGTCTCAAATTTTTCTTCAACGACTACTCCCTTTGCTTCTTTTACAGCCTCATGCAGCATCTTACAATACAAATCGTATCCAACCGCTTCCATGTGGCCGCTTTGCTGTGCCCCAAGCAAATTCCCCGCACCACGGATTTCCAAATCACGCATGGCAATCTTAAAACCACTGCCCAATTCTGAATATTCTTTCATCGCTGCCAAACGTTTTTCTGCCACTTCCTTTAGCATCTTATTTCTGCGGTACATTAAAAATGCATATGCCGTTCGATTGGAACGGCCCACACGACCACGAAGCTGATACAACTGTGAGAGTCCCATATTATCTGCATCGTGAATAATCATAGTATTTACGTTGGAAATGTCAAGTCCTGTTTCAATAATTGTAGTAGAAACCAGCACATCAATTTCTCCATTGATAAAACGATACATGATTTTTTCCAATTCTCGTTCATTCATCTGCCCATGTGCAAAGGCAACATTGGCATCCGGCACCAGTGCCTGAATCTTATTGGTCATCTCATCAATGTCTTTTACTTTGTTATATACATAAAATACCTGGCCATCTCTTGCCAATTCACGGTGAATGGCTTCACGCACCATCTCTTCGTTATATTCCATAACATAGGTCTGAATCGGCAGACGGTCCATTGGCGGTTCTTCCAATACACTCATATCACGAATCCCGATAAGACTCATATGAAGCGTTCTTGGAATCGGTGTCGCCGTCAGTGTCAATACGTCAATATTCGTTTTCATCTGCTTGATTTTCTCTTTGTGTGCAACCCCAAAACGCTGCTCCTCATCTACAATCAAAAGCCCCAAATCTTTGAATTCGACATCTTTCGACAAAATACGGTGAGTTCCCACTACAATATCGACCTGCCCCTTTTTCAATCCCTCTACTGTATGTTTCATCTCAGCAGAAGTACGGAAACGGCACATCAAATCCACGCGTACCGGAAAATCCTTCATACGCTGGGAAAATGTATTATAAATCTGCTGCGCCAGAATCGTTGTAGGTGCTAAATACGCTACCTGCTTGCTTTCCTGCACCGCTTTAAACGCTGCACGGATAGCCACTTCTGTTTTACCATAACCAACGTCACCACAAATAAGACGATCCATAATTTTCGTACTTTCCATGTCACGCTTGGTATCCGCAATGGCAAGCTCCTGATCCTGCGTTTCTTCAAACGGAAACAGTTCCTCAAATTCTTTCTGCCATACGGTATCCGGACCATAGACAAAACCATTCTGTTCTTCTCGGAGTGCATACAGTTTTACCAAATCTGCTGCAATCTCTTTTACCGCTCCACGCACTTTGGATTTTGTTTTATGCCACTCCTGTCCGCCTAATTTATTCAGTTTCGGTGCTTTCGCATCTTTGCCTGCATATTTTTGAATCATCTCGAGATTGGTTGCAAGAATATAGAGATTCGATCCACCTGCATACTCGATTTTGATATAATCCTTTAAGATATGATCCACTTCTACTTTTTCGATACCTTTATAAACGCCAAGACCATGATTTTCATGTACCACATAGTCTCCGACATTCAAATCCGTAAAATTCTGAATCTTTTCTCCGTCATAAGTTTTATGACGCTTTTTCTTCTTTTTCTCCCCGCCAAAAATATCCGATTCGGTAATTACTGCAAATTGCAGCATCGGATACTCATATCCACGCTTCACCTTTCCATAGCAGACCATAATCTGCCCGCCAATAAGTGCATGATCATAATTCTCTGTATAAAAGCTATTTAATCCTTCATCCAGTAAATCTTCCGCCAGACGTTTTGCACGGCTGCGGGAACCGGAAAGCAGCACCACTTTGTAATGATTCTTTTTATAGTTATTCAAATCTTTTACCAGAAGTTCAAAACTACTGTTATACGAATTTACGCTTTTTACATGAACCGTAAAAAACCCATGCTGTTTCAAGCCATTGGCTTTGGTATCGAGTGCTGCCAGTGAAATGCAGTGAAACTGCTGGCACTTTCCAATGATTTCCCTCTCGGTAAACAGTTCTTTCATCTGTCCGGGCAGAATATAGCCTTTTTCCAGACGGTGTTTCATGCTCTCCGAAAATTCCATTTCTGTCTGTCTTCCCTGCTCCACACAACGGGTCAATTCGTCAAAAAACAAAAATGTCTCCTCCGGAGCAAAATAATCCAAAAGTCCTTTTCGCTGCTCACAAAAATAAGACAGATACGCGTCCATACCTGCATACATCGACAGCTCTCCCCACTCTTCTGCTTTTTCTTCTGCTGTGGAAAGCATTCTATGAGCCTCTTCTGTTTTCATGTCTTTTCGAAGTGTCTCTGAAGTCTTTTTCGCTTCTTTTAAAAGTTTTTCGATACCTTTTCTTTTTTCTTCTTCACTTAATACCAATTCACAGGCCGGATAAATATGAATCTCATCAATAGACTCAATGGATTTCTGGCTTTCCGTGTCAAACGTACGGATGGTGTCGATTTCATCTCCCCACATCTCGATACGGATTGGATTTTCTTCCGTCAGTGGAAAAATATCCAGAATACCGCCTCGAATGGCAAACTGTCCCATTGTCTCCACCTGATACTCTTTTTCATATCCCATACAGACAAGCTGATTTTTCACCTTATCTAACGACAGCTCATCACCTGGTGCAAAAACAAGCACGGACTCCCATATTTTTTCCGGCGGTGCCTGTGTATTCATCAATGCATCAAAGGTCGTAACTATCGTTACATTTTCTTTTTCATGAATCGCTTTTAGTGCACGGATTCGCTCCGAAGTCAATACATTCCCCCGGATATCTGCCTGATAAAACAAAACGTCTTTGGCAGGATAATACACGACTTCCGGGTCAAAAAAACGATACTCCTCATAAAGTTCTTTGGCTTTCTGCTCATAAAAAGTAACAATGATATTATTTTTTCTACCATTGCTGCATGTATAAATTATATGTGGTTTCTGGGCATCAATGCATCCCGTTATAGAATGCAGCCCCTTTTCTTTTTTTACACTTTTCATCCAATCCGAAAAGCCACCCAATTGTTCCAACGGTTCTATAAATGTCCTCACGTTCTACCCCTGCTTCTTTGCATTAAAATCATTCATTGCCCGATCTACTTCACCCTGCGATATCAGTGCTGTTGCTGTCAAAATATCCGGTATCACCTCTTTTAATCTTGTCTGGTCTTCCTCTGAGAAATGACCCAATACATAGTCTGCCAAATCCCATCCACCCGGCTTTTCGCCAACGCCGATTTTAATACGCATAAAATTCTGTGTGCCGGCATGAGCAATGATACTCTTAATACCATTATGTCCCCCCGCACTGCCTTTCTTACGAATACGGATATTTCCCGGTGCAAGGCTGATATCATCATATAAAACCACCATCTCTTCTTCCGGATCCAGTTTATAAAAATCCAATACCTCTCTTACGCTTTCTCCACTAAGATTCATAAATGTCTGTGGTTTTACCAAAATGACTTTTATACCCTCGATATAACCACTGCCGCAAAGGGCTTTGTGCTTCTTTTCTGTTACACTTATGCCATATTTCTCTGCAAGGGCATCTATTGCCAAAAATCCTGCATTGTGTCTGGTCGTTTCATATTTTTTCCCCGGGTTTCCTAATCCAACAATTACAAACATAAATTACTCCTTAAAAATGGGGGACCGTTTCCATGACAGCCCCCCGAATCTTATTTTCTATATATTTATATAACAACTATAACTTACTTTTCAAGCTCTTCCTGATATTTCTCCAAAATCAATTTCTGTAAATTCTCCCTTGTCGATGAATTGATTGGATGTGCAATATCACGATATTCCCCATCATTCGACTTACGGCTAGGCATCGCAATAAACAAGCCCTTTTCCCCTTCAATCACCTTAATATCATGAATTACAAATTCATTCTCAATGGTAATCGAAACCACAGCTTTCATCTTGCCTTCTTTTTCCACTTTGCGAATACGTACATCTGTTATCTGCATATACAAGCCCCCTTTTGCTGCTACGTTGTCAACACGTAATCACATTTTATTTTGATAGTTTTATTATACCATATTCCTTTATTTTCACAACCTTAAACTAACTTTTCCCATTAGAAAAGCAGGAAAAATTTATAATTTTCCTGCTTCTTAATTACTTCATCTTCCACGCTATGCCATCCTTCGTGTAATAGATCACATATTTGTTCTCATCCTCATGTGTCACTAATTCTATCACGATTTCCACCGTTTCATCTACACCTCTTTGAATCACGTTTCCCTGTGCATAAGCATACTCCGTTTGCGGCAATTCTATACTTTGTTGTTCCCATGTCATCCCACCATCATTCGTCTGATAAAACACGGGACCATTTCCATGATATGTCATTACAATAAATCCTATATCTTCGGATAAAAACTCCATATCATTTGGATAATCCGAAATCTGGTTTGAACTATCCATGACTTCTACAAAACTTTTTCCTCCATCCACAGTCTTAAATAAGACTTCATTCATTTGTCCACATGCTGGTTCGCCACAGTATAATAAATAGCCTATAATACAGTTCTTTCCATTCCGTTACATCACTTACCTTTTGCACACTCGCACTTTGATTTGATATGCTATTATCCTTTAAAGCATCATTTAATCCATTTTTCGCACATGCACTCAATAAGCAAACACATAAAATACCCCATAAAACAAATTGATATCTATTATTTTTCAACTGTTGAGCAATTCCTGAAAGATTATTTGCTGAATCTACTCCATTAATCATATTTTTCTCCTCCTCATTATCTATATCAAGTATAGTAATGAAAAAAATGCCTTGTCAACAATCGCTTTTCGTTTTGTATCAATTCACGCTTAATTTGTTGCTGAGTGAACAGTAACTAATTTTTTCTTCTTACTTTGCAAAACAATAGTTCCGTTGTATAATATAAATAGCTTTAAATAATATGAATACAGGAAGGTATTTTTATGTATACGTTAAATTTTAATGAACCGGTTCATGTACATTTCATGGGTATCGGCGGCATCAGTATGAGTGGTCTGGCCGAAATTCTTCTTCGCGAAGGATTCACCATCAGCGGATCCGATATGAAAGAATCCACACTTACCAAACAATTAGAAGAAAAAGGCGTACGCGTATTTTACGGACAGGTAGCATCCAATATTTCATCCGAAATCGACTTGATTGTTTATACAGCAGCCATCCGTGAAGACAACGAAGAATGGCAAGCCGCAAAAGAAGCTAATATCCCTATGCTGACCCGTGCTCAGCTTCTCGGTCAGATTATGGATAACTATGCAAAATCCATCGCCGTATCAGGAACACATGGAAAAACAACTACTACTTCCATGATTAGTCAAGTGCTTCTCGAAGCCAATACCGACCCTACCATTACTGTAGGCGGCATTTTATCCGCTATCGATGGCAACCTGCGTGTAGGACAGTCCAACGTATTTATTTCCGAAGCCTGCGAATACACCAACAGCTTTTTGAACTTCCGTCCAAAATACAGCATCATCTTAAACGTAGAAGCAGAACATTTGGATTTCTTTAAAGATTTAGAAGATGTCCGCAACTCTTTCAAAAAATTTGCTGCAAACACACGCGCAGAAGGTGCTACGATTATCAACGGCGAAATCGACAATTACGAAGAACTCGTAGAAGGTCTTCCACATCAAGTTCTTACCTATGGGTTTGACCCTCGCTTTGATTTTTATGCAGAAAATATCCGCTTTGACGAAAGAGCCTGTGGTATCTTTACGGCTATGCACAAAGGCAAATCAATCATGAACGTACATTTGAACGTACCTGGTATGCATAACGTATCCAATGCATTAGCTACCATCGCTTTGGCTACCCTTATGGAACTGCCTACCGAAGAAGTCATTGTAGGTTTACGTAAATTCGGCGGTGCCAACCGTCGTTTCCAGTACAAGGGCGAAATTAATGGTATTACAGTTATCGACGACTATGCACATCATCCAACTGAAATTCAGGCAACCCTGAATGCCGCAGCAAACTATGAACACAAACGCCTTGTACTTGTATTCCAGCCACATACCTATACCAGAACACAGGCATTTTTAAACGAATTTGCAGAGGTACTTTCGCAGGCTGACGTTTTAGTATTAGCTGAAATTTATGCTGCCCGCGAAAAAAATACCCTTGGAATCAGTTCTAAGGATATCCTTGCCCTCGTAAAAGAAAAGGGATGCGAATGTTATTATTTCCCTACTTTTGCAGAAATTGAAGCATTTTTATCAAAAAATTGTATAAACGGCGATTTGTTGATAACTATGGGTGCCGGAAATGTTGTAGAAATTGGAGAATCGTTCTTAGAGCAATAGTTATCCACATTATCCACATTAAGTTGGGGATATTTATCCCAACCTAATGTGGATTTTTTCAACATGAAAGCCACAATAAAACAAAGGTTTTCCACATTTTATCCACAATATCCACAATGTGCACAAAATGCATCAAATCTATATCTCCTTGATTCTGCTGCTTTTGTACTGTTTTTAGTTCTTTTCTTTTCAAAATCTTTGTGCTATGCTATATTGTAAGCACTTAGCGAGGTATTTATTATGTCAAAGATTCAGTTAAAGAGCAATTATCCACACAGCCATATCAGTGTGCCACGTGTGTTTATTGAAAAATATATGGCAGATGCCAATGGCGAATTTGTAAAAGTATATCTTTTCCTATTGCATTGCATGGGTTCTTCTGCCGCATCCGATTGTTCCATTTCGGCAATTGCAGATCTTCTCAACTGCACAGAAAAGGATATTTTTCGTGCATTGAAATATTGGGAAAAAGTCGGTGTACTTACTATTGAATTAAATAACAAAAATGAGCTGACCGGCGTATGTTTTATAAATTTAAGCAATTCTACCGCAGACTCTGTTTCTATCATGGAATCCGTTCCTGCCGCACAAGAACAGCCTTCTCGTAGTGAGAAACAAGATACAGACTCCTCTGGGAAAAAAGCAGCTAAAAACAAAACAACCACAACAATTAAAAAACCGGAATATACATTAGATCAAATAAAAGCTTTTTGTGCTAACGATGAAGTAAGCGAGCTGTTGTTTATTATTGAAACTTATTTAAAACATCCTTTAAGTTCGAATGATATGAACACCATTCTCTATTGGTATGATGGTTTGAAGTTTCCGGGTGATGTAATTGAATATTTGGTTGAATACTGTATTACAAATGGCCATTCGAGCCTTCGTTACATGGACAAAGTGGCTCTTGGCTGGGCGGAAAACGGAATCGATACCATAAACAAAGCAAAGGAACATGTTTCCATTCGCTCCAAAGCCTACTATAGTATTATGAAAGCATTTGGCATCAGCGGACGTAATCTGGCAGATTCTGAAGCTGCATTTGTAAACAAATGGTCCAAAGAATACGCTTTCGATATCGAACTGATTCAGGAAGCCTGCAGACGTACGATTTCAGCAACCCAAAAACCAAGCTTTGAATATGCAGACACGATTCTAACCAATTGGTATAAACATCATGTACATACCTTAAAAGACATTGCTGCTTTGGATGATGCATATAATAAGAGCAAACGTGCTGCCGCTTCACAGGACAACAACTCAGTGAAACGCAATCAGTTCAACAATTTCCATCAGCGCAAATATGATGAGAATGAATACGAAAGACTGTTGTTAACTACAAATGTTTAGTAATCATATCTCTATTTTGGGAGG
>CAYVGA010000028.1:0-21303 GCA_964449855.1 uncultured Lachnobacterium sp. | reverse complement strand
CCACCACCGCGGCCACCGCCGCTAAAGCCACCACCGCCGCGGCTGCGTGCACCATTTGAGCCGGAATTCTGCGGGATATAACGTTTGGTCTGGTGCAGAAATTTTTTGGTAGGATTTTTAACGTTTACTTTGGTGTAGATGCCGCTTAAAAGTTCTGTATTACTTGCTTTTACCGAACGAGAGGTATTCATAACGATAAAATAATTGATGAGTAATGCTAAAACAGCAGCAAGCAGTGCATTACTTATGTACTTCATTGGCTGTGCAATGCTTCGGCCTTCTAAAAGTGAAAGGATTTGTTCGAAAGCATGGTATGCACATTCGTAATATTCGCCATTACTCGCATAGGTATAGACATTGTCTGTGATGGTGTATGCATATCCGTCGTTAATAGTTTTGTAAATCTCGCCATCGCTGTACACAAAAAGTTCCCGATAGTCCATATCTATGATGAATAAGGTGTAGCTTTCGTTGCCAAAATGGGAATATCCATAGTCTGCAGCAAAGTGTTCTACAGATGAATATGGATTACCGGCAATGGAAATAAAGACGATATTGCCATATGCAGTGATTGGTTCCATTATTTTGCATAAATCATTTTTCTCGGATGAAGTAAGAAGCTGTGCTTCGTCGTCGATATAAACGCCATATCCGGTTTCTGCATTGTGTGAAATGGCTTCACCGGCAATAACAGTGCATGAACCATTAAGAGCAAATAAAAATGCAGTCAGGATACAAAGGAAAGTATGCCATTTCTTACGCACGGTCATCACCTCCTGTTCTGTCAAACTGAGGAAGTCTTCTTGTCGCCATAATATTGTAATAATGGATGATATCTTTTATTGTGATAAAAATAGCTGCAAGGGAAAGAATTACACCTGCATAGTAAAAGATATCACTGACCGGATTGATAAACAGGATAACGATTGCGATTATAATTGCAAGAGCACCTGCAAAAAATCCAAAGGTTTTTTGTTTTTCCGGAGTGGGCTGTTCTTTTGACTTGCTGTTTTGGCGGATTCGTTCGCTGTCTCTCTTCTTAATCTGTCCAAGTTCGTAACCTAAGAAAATCATGGATACGATTGCCAGTATAGAAGATAAAATCAGCACGAAATCCGGTGTTAACGTGAAGAACAGGTTTAATAAAATAAAAATCGGAATGGCCAAAAGCAGAGAACCAATTAAATATTTTTTTGTATCAATTGGCAGGTCCGTAACGACTTTTCCGGTCTGGCCATTTACGGTAGCATAAGCGACACGGTCGCCATTGCGGTAAGACATAAACCATACCGGAAACATGGCACGGTCAATGGATTTGGTCTTTGTGTTCAAATCGGTTTTGCCATCCGGCGGCTGGACGCTGATTCCGGGAAATTGGCTATATACAGCAGAAATGGATTTGTTATAGGCAATTGCTTCTGCTTCCTGCTGGTATCGTCTTGCATCTACATCGGCGGTATCTGCATAAAATCCGCTTAAAAAAGCAGGGGTAAATTTTTTCATGTTTTTGACATCAAAAGGAGCAATTTTCTGACTGATGTCATCGTCGAAAGAGGAAGATGCATCATAAGAAAGCCCTTTGTAATAAGAGTCCATTTCGCCTTGTAAGGCATAGTGATCTGTATACACAAAGTCGCCACGGCGGTGGGTGTGGGAGCCTTTCAGCGTAAAAGGTCCTTCCTGTGTGATATAAAATGCCCAATAAGGGATATAAATACCACGGAACCCATCGATGTGACGTGGATTCTTTAGCTCATCGGGTGCAAAAATAGCTTTTTTCATAATTGATGCATAAGCATTTTTGCAGTCTTCTTTGGTTTTTTGGAATGGAATAATGTAGTCCGGGCACTTCTCCTTGCTGAGTCTGCTGTAGAGAATCGTGGAAGCTCCACAGAACGTACAGAATTCGGCTGCGGATGTGTCGGTACTTAGGATTTCACCACCGCATTGTGGACAGGTGAAGATGGTAACATCATATTCATTGCTTTCGACGGCATCTGTTTCCATATGGTCAAAAGAATAAGGGTTCAGCTGCGTCTGGCAGTGTGGACAGCCGAGCTGTTGTGTGGAAATATCAAATTTTAAATTACCGCCACAGTTGGGACATGCAAACATAAGAACCTCCTAGTATAATTTTATTTTAATGAGTGTCTGTTTTTAAGTTTTCGTCGGATTGGTTTTACCAATACATCTTTCCAAATTGCCGGATGGAACATAATCAAAAGTGGAAACAGTTCCAAACGTCCTGCCAGCATATCAAAGATAAATACCCATTTGGATAAATCGGTAAAATGTCCAAAATTCCGGGTTGGACCAACCATGGAAAGTCCTGGCCCCATATTGTTCAGGGTAGTTAAAACCGCAGTAAAATTGGTTGTCAGATCTTTTTCTTCCAAAGCGATGATCAGAATGGAGATGACAAAGAGCATCATAAAGGTAATCATATATACGCTTACGGAACGAATAACGTTTGGTTCGACTTCTTTTTCGTCCATTGTAATCTGTTTTACGGATTTTGGATGAATGTAGGAGTGCAGTTCCTTTAAAATTGATTTTCCAATGATAACAAAACGTGATACTTTGATACCGCCGCCCGTACTGCCGGCACAGGCACCTACGAGCATAAGTGTCACAAGAATCGTTTTACTAAAGCCCGGCCACAGGTCAAAGTCTGTAGTGGCATATCCTGTAGAAGAAACCAAAGATGCCACTTGGAAAGCGGCCTGTGTGACAGCTTCAAATAAGCTGCTAAACATATCATGAATATCTATGGTAATCAATGCAATGGCTGCCAGAACCATAAGTAAAAATGCACGTATTTCTTCCATTTGGAATGCTTTTTTTGCCTGTCCAAAAAGGATGAGATAGTAGGCATTAAAGTTGATGGAAAAGACAATCATAAAAATGGTGATAATCCATTGTGCTGCTACGGAATAACTCGCAGCGCTGGTGTTTAAAATACCGAATCCGCCAGTACCGGCAGTGCCGATGGAGATGCAGAGTGCATCAAACCAAGGCATTTTTACGAAAAGCAGTGCAAGGAGCTGAATAATGGTTAAAACAAAATAAATGAAATATAAAATCCGCGCGGTATAACGCACCTTGGGTACCAGTTTACCTACGGATGGCCCCGGACTTTCTGCGCGCATGAGATTCATGTTCGAACCTCCACTCAGCGGAATAATGGCGAGCAGGAAAACAAGAACCCCCATGCCGCCAATCCAGTGGGTAAAACTTCTCCAGAATAAGGAGGTATGGCTTAATGCCTCCACATCACTTAAAATGCTGGCTCCTGTTGTGGTAAAACCGGATACGGTTTCAAACATGGCATCAGTAAAAGAAGGGATTTCGCCTGTTAGTACAAACGGAAGTGCACCAAAAAAACTGAGTATGGTCCAGCTTAAAACGGTGGCGACACATCCTTCTTTTAAATAAAAGATGCTGTTTTTTGCTTTCTTCAAGGTCATAAGAGAGCCTAGAAGAAGACAGATGCCTGCAACAAAGAGATAAGTTCCAATCTGTTTTTCTTTATATATGAGTGCAATTACACAAGGAAGGAGCAGAAAAATACCTTCCAGTTTTAAGATATATCCCAGGATATATCGAATAATTGAGCTATTCATAAAATCCTCCTAGGCTAAAATATCGGTAATATCCTGAAATCCCGTATGGGTAGTAACGATCATAACTTCGTCACCAACCTGAATGGTATCACGACCGGTTGGAATAAAAATGCGACCCTTTCGGCTGATGAAAGATACCAGCAGATTATCTTTTAATTGTAGTTCTAACAGTGTTCTGTCAGTGACAGGTGATTCTTCTGTTACCACAAATTCAATGGCTTCGGCCTTAGAGTCAAACATGTGGTAAAGTACGTCGATATTGCTGTCCTTAGAAGCCTGTTTCGCACGTACATACGAAATGATGGTTTCCGATGTGATGTATTTTGGATAAATCACACTTCCCAAGTCCAAATTTGCCATTACGGTCTTAAATGTGGTACGATTTACTTTGGTAATTACTTTTGCCTGAGAAACCTGTTTTGCATGCAGGGCAAGCATGATGTTTTCCTCATCAATACCGGTTAAAGGTACAAATGATTCTACAGTAGCCAGTCCTTCTTCGCGAAGGAGAGCTTCGTCAGTACCATCCCCATTGATAATGACAGCTTCCGGTAAAAGCGTACTTAGTTCTTCGCAGCGAGTGTAATTGCTTTCGATAATTTTTACAGAGATACCGGCACGCAGTAATTGGTCGGCAAGATAGTAAGCTGCCTTGCCACCACCGACAATCATGGTTTCATCTACGCGGTGGGTATCAAATCCAATCGCTTTAAAGAAACGTGAACAGTTTTTGCGTGTGCCAACAAAAGAAACGATATCTCCTGCGCGAAGTTCAAATGTACCGGAAGGAATGGTAATTTCATCGTTTCGTTCTACTGCACATATTAAAATATTATGTTTGACACGTTTTCCTAAGTCCATAATTTTTAATTGATCTAAAACATTTCCGGCAGGAATTTTGAATTTTACAATTTCAGCCTGTCCGTGCGCAAAGGAGCTGACCTCCAGTGCAGCAGGAAGATACAGAATACGTGCCAATTCTTTTGCTGCCTCTAGTTCCGGATTGATAATGCGTGCAAGCCCCAGTTTTTCACGCAGATACCCAATGTCGTCGTTATAGTCAGGGGTACGAACACGTGCAATTGCAGAACAATCCGTTGCCTGTTTTGCGATGGTACAGCATAAGAGGTTTAATTCATCGGAACCGGTTACTGCGATGACAAGATCGGTATCCTGAATTCCGGCTTCTTTTTGTACACTAAAGCTGGCACCATTGCCGCAGATACCCATTACGTCATGGATGTTTGCCATGGATTCTACTTTTGCGGGATTTTTGTCAATGACGGTAATGTCGTGTCCTTCTAAACAAAGCTGTTCCACCAAAGTACGTCCTACTTTGCCGCAGCCGATAATCATAATATGCAAACCATGTTTTTTGGCTTTACTCATATGAAACATAATCATCCTCCATTGAATCATGTTCTTGGCATCAAAACAGCAGGTGTTTTGATTTGTCTTGAATAACTATAAAGAATTATACCACAAATCATGCATATTTAAAGTATGGTTTTTGTGAATAGTGTGCTAATTGTTTAAAATATCTGAAAATAATACAAAACATAAACAAAATAACAAATAATTTTAAAAATATTTTAAAATTATTTGAAAATAAGTATTGACATTTGCTTGTTGTCGTGCTATATTAAATACAACAAAACAACACAGACAAACAACAACAAAATCCTAAGAACAAAGGATTTTCAAATAATCATCATTTAGAAGATGACGAGAAAGTCTTCCGAATGAAATCTAAGAAAGGAAGGTATAGTCCAACAAAAACTTAAATTTTGGCAAGAAGCAACCCTAGCACACTCCCAATACTGAATCAAGAAACCAGTGTCAATTGTAAAAAATAAAAATGGATAGAGCTTCGGAGACAACAGTTGATCGTATACGAAGTCATTCCTAAAAGGTCATTTCGGTAAACAGAAGAGAAAGCATTAGGAGAACAAAAAAGAAAATTCAGAAATTCCAAAATGAAATTCTAAAATATCAGAAAATGAATATTTTATTTGTAGATGAAAGAAATAGAATTTTAATCGAAACATAAAACAAATGCAAAAACAGTTGATAACGTTTGAAAAATGGTATCGAATGAAAAGGGTAATCGAGAGATTACATAGAAAAAGCATTTGAAATATAAAACGAATAAGAGAAAATTTCGAAAAAGCGAGTAGATATATCATTTAAGATATGGATGGTTTCAAGAACAGTTGAAATATTTGAAGAATTTGAATTTATAATAAGTTGGAGAAAATAAAATATTTTGGAATTTTAGGATTTCAATATTTTAGAAAGTATTCGATAATTTAAAAATTTAAGATTTGGAAAAGAGGTTTCAACAGGAGAATATTTGAAAGATTCGAATGCGTGATGAATTTGAGAATATTCTACAAAAAGGGAAATACATAAAAAAAAATTATAGTATTTCATACAATTTAATAAGAAAAATTTCATAAAAAACCAAATTCATGAATTGTGAGGTACAAACCATTGGAAATGAATGAAATAGTTTAAGAGGCGTTATTTGAACGAAAACCAAAGTTTCAAATAACGCCTTTTTAGTGATTAAAAAGATTCTTCTAAAATTTTTCGGCAAATATATGCGTATAAAAAATTTGTATAACGGTTCTGCGAAAACGACTTGCAAAAAATATTCGTGGTCATATATTACAAACTTTTTTTTGGTTTTCTGTGGGAATTGTCAAGTGACATTTCGGGATTAAGTATTGTATAATCGAGGAGGTTTCGAAACACAGCATTATAAAATACAGGATCAAAGGAGCGTATTATGTCACGAGAAGTATTAGATGATGTTATGGTAAAAGGGGCTTGCAAAGGAAAGCCGGAAGCAATTGTAAACTGTCAGTGCAATATTGAAAGTGCACCAAAACGATGTGAACAGGCAGAGCACTGTATGTTTTATTCCTATTATAAATGTAGTAAACATTGGAAACGTTTAGCATAAATTGAATAAAGAGAATTTTGTATGATAACTTCTACTTATAGATTTTATATAAATTTAGAGTAGAAGTTTTTTTATGGAATAATTGACGAATGACAAAACTTGGTAGTATAATGTCGGGTATATTACTGTTTACGAGTAAACAGTAACAATTCGCAGGCTCATATAAAGTTTTGCTACGCAAAAGGAGCCTGCTCACACTTGAATCACGTTCTTACGCAGCAAAACAGCAAGTGTTTTGCTGCTGAATGAATGGTAACTATATTATTTCATGAAAGATCATATTGAGGAGTAAACGTATGGTAAAAGTAGTAAAATTTGGTGGAAGCTCTCTTGCGAGTGCGGAACAGTTTGCAAAAGTAGGAGATATCATTCGTGCAGATAAATCTCGTAGATTTGTAGTGCCAAGTGCACCTGGTAAAAGAAATAAAAAAGATACAAAAGTAACAGATATGCTTTATGCATGTTATGCTTTGGCAGAAGCCGGGGAAGATTTTCGTGTTCCAATGATGAAAATTAAGGATCGTTATGATTCTATTATTAATGGTTTAAGATTAAAACTTTCTTTGGAAGAGGAATTTAAAGTAATTACAGAACACTTTAAAGCAAAAGCGGGAGCTGATTATGCGGCTTCTCGTGGTGAGTATTTAAATGGTATCATTATGGCGAATTATCTGCAGTATACCTTTATTGATGCGGCAGAAGTTATTTTCTTTGATGAAGATGGTCATTTTGATGCAGAAAAAACACAGAAGGTACTTTCTAAGAAATTAGAAAAGATGGAAAATGCAGTTATTCCGGGATTCTATGGTGCAAATCCGGATGGCAGCATCCGTACATTCTCCAGAGGCGGTTCTGATATCACAGGTTCCATTGTATCCAAAGCCTGCAGAGCCAGCATGTACGAAAACTGGACAGATGTATCCGGATGTCTCGTGGCAGATCCTAGAATCGTAGACAATCCGGAACCAATCAAAATCATTACATATCGTGAATTACGAGAATTATCCTACATGGGTGCATCTGTATTGCATGAAGATGCGGTATTCCCTGTACGCCGTGCAGGTATTCCAATCAATATCCGTAACACAAACGATCCGGAAGCACCTGGTACATTAATCGTAGATACCACCTGCCAGAAAGCAGATTATACCATTACCGGTATCGCTGGTAAAAAAGGTTTTGTAGCAGTAAGTATTGATAAAGATCAGATGAACTCAGAAGTAGGTTTCTGTCGTAAAGCACTTCAGGCATTTGAGGAACATGGTATTTCGATCGAACATATGCCTTCCGGTATCGATACCATGACTGTATTTGTACATCAGGAAGAATTCGAAGGAAAAGAACAGCAGGTAATGAGTTCCCTTAGAAGACTTGTAGATCCTGATTTTACGGAATTAGAAGCAGATATTGCATTGATTGCAGTTGTAGGTCGTGGTATGAAGTCTCAGAGAGGTACTGCGGGTAGAATCTTCTCTGCGCTGGCACATGCAGATATCAATATCCGTATGATTGACCAGGGGTCTTCCGAATTAAACATCATCATTGGTGTGGCAAATGAAGATTTTGAAAAAGCAATCAAAGCAATTTATGATATTTTTGTAATTACCAGATTATAAAAACAGAAGTATCTTTGCGAATGGTACGCCAGACTTGTTTTTATGCACACAAGGACGCTTCCTTTCATATTTATATATGGAAGGGAGCGTTTTTTATATGGATAGGCATACAGTGATACTTACCGCAGATAAACGTCAAGAGAAGCTGGCGAACCTCCTTGAAGGGGAAAGAGTAAGCTATGCTTGGGAAGAAAACACCGCAGAGAAAGAGGTTTGTGAAAAAGTATATGTATTACCTATACCAGTGACGAAATTAGATAGAAATCCTGTGATTAAGGAGAAGTTAAAAGAAGAGTTAAAAAAACTTTGTGAAAATCCTTATGCGAGAATCAAAGTATTTGGCGGTGTATTTAATACTGAGTGGAAATTGTTTTTAAGTGAATATCAGATTCCGTATTGGGATTTTATGAAATTGCCGGACGTGGTAGAAGGCAATGGCTGGATTACGGCAGAAGCGGTGGTAGCTGAGGTGCTGCAGCATGGGGAATATTCCATTTACGGACAGAGAATTCTGGTAACAGGCTATGGCTGCTGTGGAGAAAAGATTGCAAAAATTTTTTCAAAGTTGGGGGCAAAAGTAGTTGTGGTTGCCAGAAGAGAGGAAGTCCGCGAAACTGCACGAAGGGATGGATTTTGTGCCATTGATTTTCCGGAAATGGAAAAAATCATTAGCGATATCACAACTGTGATTAATACCGTACCATCTTTGGTGCTAAATGAGGCATGTATTCGCCGGATGCAGCCAGATGCATGTATTATTGATATAGCATCGAAACCAGGTGGAACAGATTTTCAGGCGGCAGAGAAATATGGAATTACGACAAAGCTGGCACTGGGGTTGCCGGGAATTTATACAACAACCAGCAGTGCAGCACTTTTGAAACATGCGATATCCAAATATGCACCCTTGCAAAAAGAGATGAAAGAGGGGAAATTATGGATTTTTCAAATTATCATATAGGTTATGGAATTACCGGTTCTTTTTGTACGTTTGCACAAACAAGGAAAGCGGTTCAAAAATTAAAAGATATGGGTGCGCAGATTACGCCGATTTTTTCGTATGCAACCCAAAATACAGATACCAGATTCGGTAGTGCGAAAGAATTTGTGGATGGAATCTGTGAAATAACAGATAGTGAAGGTATCCGTACGATTACAGAGGCAGAGCCGATTGGTCCGAATAATTATCTGGATATCATGGTGATTGCTCCGTGTACGGGAAATACAGCTGCAAAACTTTGTAATGGCATTGTCGATACACCGGTTTTGATGGCGGCAAAAGCACATATGCGCAATGGGAAGCCATTGGTGGTTGCGATTTCCACAAATGATGCATTGGGCATGAATTTTAAGAACATCGGTCAGCTTATGAATATGAAGAATATTTATTTTGTACCATTTGGGCAGGATAATTATAAATCAAAGCCAAATTCGATGATTGCGAATCTGGAATATCTGCCGGAGACAATAGAACTGGCGATGAAAGGAAAGCAGATACAGCCAATTTTAGAAAAATCGTAACTATGAAGGTACTGAATAGTTACGAAAAATAAAGAAATCCGTGGGAGTGTCCCGCGGATTTCTTGGCGTTAAAGGAGAAGTTTTATATGATACAGTTCCATCCAATATAATATTTGCAGATAATATGCTACAAGCTGCGGTCCGGCCATAAGCTGTCCGTACCATGGTCGGCCAAGGTCTTTGACTTGACGACAGAAGTTTTCGGCTTTTTCTTTATCAATAATTGCATGTAATGGACAATCTGCTTTGCGAAGTTCATTTAAGAATTCGTTGTTAACCATAGCTTCGTAGCCTGGATCATAGGTCTTTGGATATGGACTTTTTTTGCGCAGACGAATTTCTTCTGGGAGTAATGGTTTTGCATATTCTCGTAAGAGGTGCTTGCGTTCATCATTTTTTGCCTGCATGGTAAATGGAACATTGAAGAGATATTCAGTTAGTTCCTGATGGGCAAACGGCATGCGTGCATCCATGCTGTTGATGGCAGCAGCACGGTCGCCGCGGTTGATTAGGGTCTGCATAAAGTAGCGGATGGTTAAGTAAAAGGTCTGCCGGTGAAGAGATTCATTTGAGGTAAATTTTTCGTCATGTTCAATTTCCCTACAAGTATCTTGATAAGCTTTTTGCACACATTTTTCGATAGACAATCGTGAAACGATTTCATCATTTAAGAAACACAACCTTGGTGTGATATCCTTTGTCCAAGGGAATGTGGCAGAGATATCCTGGTGATTGTGATACCAAGGGTAGCCGCAGAAAATTTCATCGGCACATTCGCCTGTAAAGATGATTTTGTGCTGTGCTCCTACTTTTTCACAAAAATACATATAAGAAGAATCTACGTCTGCCATAGCAGGTAAATCATGTGCGGCAACAGATTTTTTTAAATAATCAAACTGATTTTTGTTGTTACAGTTATATACCGTATGTTTTGTGCCTAGGTAAGTAACCATTTCTTCAACATAAGGTGCATCCAGAGACGGCTGGAACGCATTTGCCTTAAAAAACTGTCGACTGTTATCAAATTCCAAAGAATAGGTTGCTAAAGTGGCAGACTGCGTCTTGGCTAATTTTGATGTGACGATAGATGAGTCTAATCCACCCGAAAGCAGACAGCTTGCAGGTATTACAGATGTTTTTAGAGAATCAAAGGACTGATTTAACAGATAAGTAATGTTATCCATGGTATCTTCATAGCTATCTTTATGCTCCTTGATTTCAAAGTGATGATAGGCTTCTTCAAGAAAAATATCTTTGCCAAAGGTAAGAAAATGTCCGGGTTTTACTTCAAAAATGCCATCAAAAATGCCACTGCCGGGTTTGCGAGCTGGTCCAAGTGCGAGAAGTTCGGTAAGTCCCTCCAGCGTTAGGGTTGGTTCTATGCCCGGATATTGAAAGATGCCTTTGATTTCAGAGGCAAAAATGAGAGTATTTGCCTTATGACAGTAAAATAATGGACGAAGTCCCAATGCATCACGAAATAGATACAGTGTTTTTTGATTCTGGTCAAAAACGGCGAGTGCAAAGGCACCCCGCAGATATTTGATAAAATCGGTGCCGTGTTGTAAAAAGGAAAACAAAAGAAGTTCTTCCAAGGAGATTTTTTCAGTATGAAACTGATGGACTTCTAAATCCATAGCAATTTCTTCGGGATTACTAATAAATCCGTCAAAAAGCAGGGTATAGGAATTGTCCTTATAATGGAGGGTAACAGGCTGCATCTCGTGTCGAAACGTGTTTGGGATATAGCCGGCCAATAAAAAATTCTGATTGAATGCACCTTGTGGAAAATAGAAAAAAGATTGTTCATCGGGCCCCCTGTGAATCAAAGCTTGTGACATACTATGAATGGTTTTGATACAAAACGCATTTTCTTTGGAATAGATGGTGTTTGGCTGAAAAAAGCCTGCGATACTACTCATAGTGCGATACTCCTTATATATAATTCTTAAAAATTGTATGACTGTAAGTGTTGTAAGATGCTTATTTTTTGACCGCTTTTGAAATTCGCGGTTTGTGAGGTGTTCATTTTCAAGAAAAATAGTATAATTTTCATAAAAGAACAAGGAGTGCAGCATGGACGTACAGAAATTTGGAAAGTTTATTGCCAAAAAGCGAAAAGAAAAGAAGATGACCCAGATGCAGATGGGAGAAAAATTAGGTGTAACAGGAAAGACTATTTCTCGTTGGGAAAATGGAAATTATATGCCGGATATTGCACTGTTGCTGCCGATAGCGGAATTGTTGGAAGTTTCGGTTCAGGAATTGCTGGAGGGAGAGTGTGCACCTAATGTAATAGAAGAAACATCGAAGGTTGAAGTCTCCTTGGTGGAAGATACCGTGGCATATGCAAAAATAAGGCGGATATTACATGCAAAAAAATATGCTTCTATTATGATGTTGTTTACAGGCTGTATCATAGGACTCGTGGTATTGATTCATATATTCTTTTTTGCAGAACTTCCAAGTAAACCCGGCGATACGTCAAAATGGGATGGGCTTTTTGCAAGCCATTCGGCCTATCAATTAAAATTCACGGAATATGACGAGCCGGTATTTTCAAATCCGAAAAAAGCGTTTGAAAAAGCGGAAAGTGATTACAGTGATGCTTTGCAGTTTTTAAAAGAGCAGTTTCGGCTATTGCCATTTTCGATATATACAACAGTAAATTACCAAAAGTATTGTAATCAGGTTTTGACAGAGACAGTTGCGGTGGAAGTGGACGAAATAGTAGAAATACAGTTAATGGGATTATCTCAATTTTTGGAAATTTATCGCAATAGTTATGGATGGAAACAAGTAATTTTTGGAAGCACAGATTTAAGTGGAGAAAAAGGGGGGCTGAGTATGTCTGAAGAAGTATTACAGGTAATTGCGATTATTATTACACTATTTCTTTTAGGAATAGGATGCATCGCGTTTTCTTTTTGGTTTGCATGGGAAAATAGAAAACGGAATCGCTTCCAGGGGATCACAGAGGGGAAAGTTATTGGCATGGTGAAATCAGGTCTGTTCAAAAATGAAACATTTGGAGAATTTCCGGGTGGTGTTCTGATTGGCTGGGGTGTTGCCAGAGGGGAACAATACTGGGGCGGAACGTTAAAGATGGATGTTCCACCATGGTTTCCATGTGTAAGATTTCAGGTAAACGAAGAGGAGTATCATGTTATCACAGGTTGTGGAACATTAAAAGGAAAATGGGAAATCGGACAAAATGTGAATGTGTTATATGATCCAAATAATCCTAGAAAGGCTTACTTGGAAGGGGATAATTCCTATACGATTCGTCAAAAGATGTATTTGACATTGGGTGTGATTTTGCTTTTGGCATGTGGTGTGGCATATGGATTGCTGATGATTTAAAGGATAAAAAGCGGCTGACGTAAAACCTGATTTACGTCAGCCGTAGTTTTACGGATAGTTTTAGTTGCGTTTCAGACTAACGTCAATCACTTGCTGATTGGCGTTGAGAGAACGTGTAAAGCAACTATTTTTATGCGTTAGCAGCTTCATAAGCAGCACGGCAGGCTTTTGCAAGCTGGTCACCGCAGGAAGTATTTTTCATGCCACAACGTACGCCGGCAATTCTTTTTTCTACTTCTTCTACCGTCATGCCTTCTACAAGCTTTGGAATTGCCTGTAAGTTACCAGGGCAGCCACCTGTGAATTTTACGTTGCGAATGATATTTCCTTCTAATTCAACTTCGATTTTAGAGGAACAAGTTCCTTTTGTTTTATATACGTAAGACATCATTTTTCTCCTTTTCTACTGTAATCTTTTCTATGACTTTTCAATTATAATAGAAGAAATGTGATTTTTCAATGAGAATTCGTCTTGTGTTAATAAAAAATTCACAAAAGGTTCACCTCTTTTTATTGAGAAAAAGCTGGTAAAGTGGTACAATATCGAAAGTATTTTACCAAAATGGTAATTTAGAGCAAAAACACCATATATAATAAGGAGTTTAAAATGGGTATATTTGATAAAATTTTTGGAACTCACAGTGAAAGAGAATTAAAAAGAATTTATCCAATCGTAGATAAAATCGAATCATTAAGAGATTCCATGATGGCTCTTTCCGATGAAGCATTAAAAGGAAAGACAAAAGAATTTAAGGACCGACTTGCAAATGGCGAGACATTAGATGATATTTTACCGGAAGCATATGCAGTCGTACGTGAAGCCGGACGTCGTGTACTTGGTATGGAGCATTACCGTGTACAGCTGATCGGTGGCATTGTACTGCATCAGGGACGTATCTCCGAAATGAGAACCGGTGAAGGTAAGACATTGGTTTCTACACTTCCTGCATATTTGAATGCATTAGAAGGCAAAGGGGTACATATCGTTACGGTTAACGATTACCTTGCAAAACGAGATGCAGAATGGATGGGACAGATTCACGAATTTTTAGGTCTCAAAGTTGGTGTTGTACTAAACAGCATGGACAAAGACGAACGTCGTGAAGCTTATAAATGCGATATTACTTATGTGACAAATAATGAACTTGGTTTTGACTATTTGAGAGATAACATGGTAATTTACAAAGAACAGCTCGTTCTTCGTAATCTTTATTATGCGATTGTCGACGAAGTAGACTCTGTTCTTATTGACGAAGCGAGAACTCCACTTATTATTTCCGGTCAGAGTGGCAAATCTACCAAGTTATACGAAGCCTGTGATATTTTGGCAAGACAGCTTGAGCGTGGCAACGATGTAGAAGATATGTCCAAGATGGATGTTATTATGGGCATTGAGCAGGAAGAAACCGGTGACTTTGTTGTAAATGAAAAAGACAAAGTGGTGAACTTAACCGAAGCCGGCGTAACAAAAGTAGAACAGTTCTTCCATATTGAAAACTTAGCAGATCCGGAAAACTTAGAAATTCAGCATAATATTATCCTTGCTCTCCGTGCGCACAATCTGATGCATAGAGATCAGGATTATGTAGTAAAAGATGAACAGGTACTTATCGTAGATGAATTCACCGGACGTATTATGCCGGGTCGTCGTTATTCTGATGGTTTACATCAGGCAATTGAAGCGAAAGAACATGTAAAAGTAAAACGTGAGAGCAAAACACTTGCGACCATTACATTCCAGAATTTCTTTAATAAATTTGAGAAAAAAGCCGGTATGACAGGTACAGCCCTTACCGAAGAAAAAGAGTTCCGTGATATTTATGGTATGGACGTTATTGAAATTCCAACGAATCGTCCGGTTGCCCGTGTTGACCACGAAGATGCGGTTTACAAGACAAAGAAAGAAAAATTCTGGGCTGTTGTACAGGAAGTAAAGGCTGCACATGCAAAGAAACAGCCGGTACTTGTAGGTACAATTACAATTGAAACTTCCGAATTAATTAGTAAATTATTAAAACGTGAAGGGATTCCTCATACGGTATTAAATGCGAAATTCCATGAAATGGAAGCTGAAATTGTTGCACAGGCAGGTGTGGCAGGTGCAGTTACCATTGCGACCAACATGGCAGGCCGTGGTACTGACATTAAGCTTGATGACGAAGCAAAGGCGGCAGGTGGTTTGAAAATCATTGGTACGGAACGTCATGAATCCAGACGTATCGATAACCAGCTCCGTGGACGTTCCGGCCGTCAGGGTGACCCTGGTGAATCCAAATTTTATATCTCATTGGAAGATGATTTGATGCGTTTATTTGGTTCTGACAAACTTATGGGCGTGTTTAACACTTTGGGTGTACCGGAAAACGAAGAAATTCAGCATGGTATGCTTACTTCTGCAATTGAAAAGGCACAGCAGAAGATTGAAAACAACAACTTTGGTATTCGTAAAAATGTCCTGGAATATGACCAGGTAAATAATGAACAGCGTGAAATCATCTACGCAGAAAGACGCCGTGTATTAAATGGCGAAAATATGCGCGATGTTATTTTCAAGATGATTCAGGATCAGGTAGAAAAAACAGTAGATACCTGTATTTCCGGTGAAATTGAGCGAGAAGATTGGGATTTACGTGAATTAAATGAACTTCTTCTGCCAATCATTCCATTAAAGAAGATTCGCAAAGAAGATATTGCTTCTATTAAGAATGATAAAGAATTGAAACAGTATTTGAAAGAACAGGCAGTGCGTCTGTATGAAGCGAAAGAAACCGAATTCCCTGAACCGGAACAGTTCCGTGAATTGGAACGTGTGATTCTGCTGAGAGTGATTGACCGTAAATGGATGGATCACATCGACGATATGGATCAGCTTCGTCAGGGTATCGGACTTCAGGCATATGCACAGAACAACCCACTTGTAGAATACAAGATGGCAGGTTTTGATATGTTTGATGAAATGACAGAGGCGATTCAGGAAGATACCGTAAAACTTCTTCTGCATGTAAGAGTAGAACAGAAAGTAGAACGTGAAGAAGTAGCCAAAGTAACCGGAACAAACAAAGATGATTCGGTAAAAGCAGCACCAAAGAAACGTGCAAACGAAAAAATTTATCCAAACGCACCATGTCCATGCGGCAGTGGTAAAAAGTATAAACAGTGTTGTGCACGAAAATAACTATTTAACCCGGCAAAGGGGGTTCTAAAACCTACGAAAATGGAGTGTCTAGGATAGGCTTCTGGACACTCCATTTTCTTGCGTTTTCACAAGAACTTTCTATATATTCGGCGATAAAAATATAGGTAGGAATATCCTCTAGCGTAATAGCGAAAAATATCGTATAATAAAAATATGAAAAAAGAAAAGTTTTGGGGAGGGAAATTTATGTCAACACCACATAATGGCGCAGAAAACGGTGCATTTGCAAAGACAGTTTTAATGCCGGGAGACCCATTAAGAGCAAAATTTATTGCTGAGAATTTTTTGGAAAATCCACAGCTCGTAACATCTGTTCGTAACGTATTGGGGTATACAGGAACGTATAATGGAAAACCGGTTTCTGTTATGGCAAGCGGCATGGGAATGCCAAGTATCGGAATTTATTCATTTGAATTATTTACACAGTATGGAGTAGAAACCATCATTCGTGTAGGTTCTGCAGGTTCTTATACTGCTGATTTGGATTTGTATGATGTTGTTTTAGCAGAAAGTGCATACAGTGAATCCAGCTATGCAAAGACACAAAACGGATGTGAAGACGATGTCTTGTATCCATCAAAAGAAACGAATGAACGAATTTTGGCAGCAGCAGAAAAATTAGGAATTCCTTGTAAGGAAACCAGAATTCATTCCAGTGACGTATTTTACCAGGATGCAAACCGTGGCAGCTTTACTCGTTATCCGGAAAAATATGGTGCAAACTGTGTAGAAATGGAAAGTTTTGCATTATTCCACAATGCGAAAGTATTGGGTAAAAAGGCTGCATGTATTCTGACAATTTCGGATTCATTGGTTACAAAACAGGAAACAAGTGCAGAAGAACGACAGAATGCATTTACTGCAATGATGAAAATTGCATTAGAAGCGGCAGAATAATAGGAAAATAAAGGAGAATACTAATTATGGAACAAAAAGATGTATTGGCGATTGTGGATCATACTTTATTGCTTCAGACAGCTACATGGGAAGAAATCAAAGCGATCTGTGATGATGGCATGAAATATGAAACTGCATCGGTATGTATTCCGACCTGCTATGTAAAACAGGCAAAAGAATACATGGGTGATAAATGCAAGGTATGTACCGTTATCGGTTTCCCAAATGGGAATTACACAACTGCTACAAAAGTTTTTGAAACAAAAGATGCATTGGAAAATGGTGCAGATGAAATCGACATGGTAATCAATGTTGGTATGTTAAAAGCAAAAGAATATGACTATGTATTAAATGAAATCAAAGCCATCAAAGAAGCTTGTGGCGACCATATTTTAAAAGTAATTATTGAAACCTGCCTTTTAACAGAAGAAGAAAAGATGAAAATGTGTGAAATCGTAACAGAATCCGGTGCAGATTTCATTAAAACATCTACAGGATTTTCTACAGCAGGAGCTACTTTTGCAGACGTAGAACTTTTTGCAAAATATGTAGGACCGGATGTAAAGATTAAAGCAGCAGGCGGTATCTCTTCTATGGAGGATGCTGAAAAATTTGTAGAACTTGGTGCATCTCGTCTTGGTACAAGCCGTATTGTGAAAATTGTGAAAAATCAGGATGTTGAAGGTGGATATTAATTAAAATTTCAAATTTCGATATTTTTCGCAAGTTGTAGGAGACAAAGTCTTTCCACTTGTGATAAAATAAATAAAAAGATTCATTTACTTAAGGAGGAGATGGAAATGAAAAAATTACTTTCAGTATTACTCGTAGTTGCAATGCTTGCAACATGTTTGGCAGGCTGTGGCGGTAATTCCGATGATGGTAATGCAGCAGGTTATGAAATCGCATTGATAACAGATAAGGGTAACATTGATGACAAATCATTCAACCAGGGGTCATGGGAAGGTGTATTGGCTTTTGTTGAAGGCACAGAGATTACACATCAGTACTACAAACCGGAAGAAGCATCCGATGAAGGCTATTTAGCAGCAATCCAGCTTGCTGTAGATGGTGGTGCAAAAGTTGTTATTTGTCCGGGTTACTTATTTGAAGTAGCTGTATACAATGCACAGTTACAGTTTCCGGATGTAAAATTCATCTTATTAGATGGCGAACCACATACACCAGATTATCAAACATACGAAACAAAAACAAATGTAGCTTGTGTTATGTATGCAGAAGAAGAAGCTGGTTATTTAGCAGGCTACGCAGCAGTTATGGATGGTATGAGAACACTTGGTTTCGAAGGCGGTATGGCAGTTCCTGCTGTAGCAGCATTTGGTTATGGTTACTTACAGGGAATTGAAGCAGCAGCAGCAGAACTTGGTTTAGAAGACGGCTCTGTAAAAGTATTCTATCACTATACAGGTGACTTTGCTGAAACAGATGCAAATAAAGCAACAGCAAAAGCTATGTATGCTTCAGGTGCAGAAGTTGTTTTCGCATGTGGCGGTGCTGTTGGTAAATCCGTTATGTCAGCAGCAGCAGAAGCAGGTGGAAAATCCATCGGTGTAGACGTTAACCAGAAAGCAGACTCTGAAACAGTTATCACATCTGCAACAAAAGGTCTTGGTGCATCTGTAAAGGCTGTACTTGCATCTATCTACGATGGAACATTTGATAGCACATACGCTGGAAAGACAACATACTTTACAGCAGCTAACAATGGTGTAGGTCTTCCGGATGACTATGAACGTTTCACATCATTCACAAAAGAACAGTATGATGCAGCATTTGCTAAATTAGTTGATGGAACAGTAGATCCAATCCGTGCATTTGATATTGCAGATGCAGCAGCAGTTACAGCGGAACAGTTACAGACAGAACTTGGTTTAGTTAAGGTCGTAGTTGAAAAGAGATAAAATAAAGGTATAAACCTTTAGCAAAGGGGGAAGGCTTTACTGACCTTCCCTTTTTTTTAAGGAAATGCAGATTGTCGGAAAGGAGATATGGGATGAACAGCGAATATGTTATTGAGATGCTCAATATCACAAAGGAATTCCCTGGAATTATTGCAAACGATGATATTACACTTCGTTTGAGACGAGGAGAAATCCATGCTTTGCTGGGTGAAAATGGTGCCGGCAAATCTACACTTATGAGTGTGTTGTTTGGGCTTTACCAGCCTGAAAAAGGGGAAATTCGCAAGAATGGTGAAGTAGTAAAAATTAATAACCCAAATGATGCAAATGCATTGGGAATTGGTATGGTGCATCAGCACTTTAAATTGGTAGAAATCTTTACTGTATTAGAAAATATTATTCTTGGTGTAGAACCAAATACAGCAGGTTTCTTAAAAGAAAAAGAAGCAAGAGAAAAAGTGGTTGCTTTAAGTGAGAAGTATGGATTAAAAGTGGATCCGGATGCTTTGATTGAAAAGATTTCTGTTGGTATGCAGCAGCGTGTAGAAATTTTGAAGATGTTGTATCGTGAAAATGAAATATTGATTTTTGACGAACCAACGGCTGTATTAACTCCGCAGGAAATTGATGAATTAATGGAAATTATGAGAGGATTTGCCAAAGAAGGAAAATCCATTCTTTTCATTACACATAAATTAAATGAAATTATGTCGGTAGCTGACCGATGCAGCGTTATCCGTAAGGGAAAATACATTGGTACCGTAGATATCAAGGATACCAATAAAGAAGAATTGTCTAAGATGATGGTTGGCCGTGATGTAAATTTCGTTGTTGAAAAACAGGAACAGAAGATTGGCGATGTAGTACTTTCAGTAGAAAATGTATCTGTGCCGGCGAAAATTGGCAAGAAAGATATCGTACGAAATGTTTCGTTTGATGTAAGAGCTGGTGAAATCGTATGTATCGCAGGTATTGATGGTAATGGTCAGACAGAGTTCGTATCTGCACTTACCGGTTTGGACAAGATTAGCGGCGGTAAGATTACGCTTTGTGGAAAAGATATTACCAAAGCATCGATTCGTACCCGTTCTACATCCGGTATGAGTCATATTCCGGAAGATAGACATAAACATGGTCTTGTTTTGGATTATACATTAGAAGAAAACATGATTTTACAGCGTTATTTTGAACCGGAGTTCCAGAAATTTGGTTTTATCAAAAAGAAAACCATGCGTGAATATGCAGAGCGTTTGTTAAAACAGTTTGACGTTCGTAGTGGACAGGGTCCAATTACCATTACAAGAAGTATGTCCGGTGGTAACCAGCAGAAAGCGATTATCGCTCGTGAAATTGATAAAGAACATGAGATTTTAGTAGCAGTTCAGCCAACACGTGGTCTTGACGTAGGTGCGATTGAATACATTCACAAACAGTTAGTAGCTCGTCGTGATGCCGGAAAGGCTGTTCTTTTGGTATCTTTAGAATTAGACGAAGTTATGAATGTCAGTGACCGTATCTTGGTTATGTACGAAGGGGAAATCGTTGGTGAGTTAGATCCAAAGAAGACAAACGTACAGGAATTAGGTCTTTATATGGCTGGTGCTAAAAGAGATGATGGGAAAGGTGGTGCTGTAAATGAATAAGAAGCTTTCTATGAAAAATTTATTAGATAGCAGAGGTTTTTCCGCATTTATGGCTACCCTGATGGCGATTGTAATCGGTCTTATCTTCGGCTATGTTGTTATGTTGATTGCAAGTCCTGCAAATGCAGGTCTTGGATTTACCAGTATTCTGACTGGCGGCCTTTCAAAAATGGGTGACGTATTCTATTATGCGACACCAATCCTCATGACAGGTTTGGCAGTAGGTTTTGCATTTAAAATGGGATTATTCAACATTGGGGCTTCCGGACAGTATACGATGGGTATGTTCTGTGCCATGTATGTAGGTTTCCATGTACAGCTTCCTTCGGGAATTCATTGGATTGCCTGTGTGCTTGCAGGTATGCTCGGTGGTATGTTCTGGGGTATTTTCCCAGGTTTCTTCAAAGCTGTTTTGAATGTAAACGAAGTTATTACATCGATCATGTTCAACTACATTGGCATGTATCTGGTAGACATGTTGATTGTAAATGACGTAATTATGTACGATGGTGTAAGAGCACGTACAATGTACTTACCTGAAAGTGCGAAGATTC